>DYMR01000011.1:15445-18632 GCA_020721485.1 Halothiobacillus neapolitanus
TGGGGTAGCGCGGCTGCCAATCCAAGGCTTGTTGAATGGCGCGGGCATTCACCCGTTTGGATTCGCTCAAAAATTCGCGCGCCATGGGCGAGGCGCTGGCGAGAATCTCCGCCAAGGGGCGGCAGGGCGGCAGCGGCAGGCCGAAGTGCTGCGCGGTGCGTTGATACAGCAGGCTCATCGGCAGGGGCTGGTTGTCGCTGATATTGAACACGCCGGTGACGGGCGCGCCCGCCGCACATCGGGCAATCAGGCGGCTGCAAATGTCGGCCAAATCATCGGCGTGAATCCGGTTCGACCACGGCGCTTCTTCGGGACACACCACCGGCTGACCGGCGCGGATTTTGTCGAGCGGCAGGCGATCGGCGGCGTAAATGCCGGTGATGCGCAACACGGTGAGCGGCACGCCCCGCGCGGCGCACCACGCCTGTGCGGTGCGCTCGGCATCCAGCCGCCGCCGCCCGCGATCATGGGCGGGGTTCGGCGCGGTCTGTTCATCCACCCATGCGCCGGCCACATCGCCATACACGGCGGTGGTGCTGGCGTAGATGAGTTGGGCGGGGCGGGGCTGGCGTTCTGCCGAGGCCAGCCAGCGGCGCAGGCGGCTGTCTTCAGTGCCCTGAGTCGGCGGCGGGGCGAAATACAGCCACACGGCCTGATCGGGCAAGTCGGGGGCGTTGTCTTGATCCAGATCGAAAATCACCGAGCGCCATGCGGCCACATGACCGACGGGCGCCTGAGCGGGGCGGCGTGCGAGCGCGAGCACGGCATCCTGCGGGTGGCGGGTGGCGAGCCGCGCGGCGATGTCGCCGTAGCCGATGAGCACCAAGTGCATAAGGGAGCCTCCGGTTATTGCGGCGGGGATGTCGGGGGTGGCGGGGCAGCATGCACATCCGTGCGCCGCAGTCCCTGCCAGACGGCCTTGGGGTGCAGCCCGACGGCCATGGCGCTGAGCGCGAACAGCCCCGCCCCGCCGCCAATCAGCCCGGCCAGCCACAGCGCCCGCGCGCCCGCGCCCGCCGTCGTCCATTGGTTGGCCAGCGGTTGCAGCCAGAGCAGACCCGCCGCCATCACCGCCGTGGCGAACGCGACTTGGGCGACAAACCGCCACAGCGCGGGGTCGGGGCGCCAAGCACCGCGCCGATACAAAAAAATCGCCAGCAGGCTCAGATTCACCCACGCCGCCAGCGCGGTGGTCAGCGCCAAGCCCACATGCGCGGCATGCCCGCCAAACAGAAAAATCCAGGGCAGTACGATCATCGCCTTGAACACCAGATTGGCGCCCACCGCCACGATGCCGATTTTGACCGGCGTTTTCGTGTCTTGCCGCGCGTAGAACCCCGGCGCGAAAATTTTAATCAGTAAAAAAGCCGGCAAACCCAAGGCATAGGCGCTCATCGCCAGCGCGACCATGCGGGTGTCGAGCGCGGTGAACGAGCCGTATTCAAACAGCGTGGCCAGCATCGGCGTGGCCAGCACGATCAGCCCGGCGCACATCGGCAACCCCAGCAGCAGGGTGAATTTGATGGCCCAGTTCAGCGTGCCGGTGAAGTCGCCGTGGTCGGTGCGGCTAAACGCGCGGGAGAGTTTCGGCAGAATCACCGTCGAAACGGCCACGCCGAACACGCCGAGCGGCAGTTCGACCAGCCGGTCGCTGTAATACAGCCACGAGACGCTGCCCGCGACCAGCAGCGAGGCGAGAATCGTATCGACCAGCAGGTTGATTTGGGTAATGGAGGCGCCGAACATGGCGGGCACCATCAGCCGCACGGTTTTGCGCACGCCCGCATGGTGGCCGAAGCGCGGGCGCGGCAACAGCCCCAACCGAGCCAGAAACGGCAGCAGAAACAGCAGTTGCAGCAGCCCGGCGACAAACACCCCCCAAGCCAGCGCCATCACCGGCTCGGCAAACATCGGCGCGAACACCAAGGTGGCGGCAATCAGCGCGATATTCAGCCAAATCGGCGCCAGCGCGGGCATAGCGAACTTGCCGAAGGCGTTGAGCGTGCTGGCGGCAAACGCCGTCAGCGAGATAAAAAACAGGTAGGGAAAGGTGATCCAGAGCATGTGCTCGGCGAGTTGATGCTGCGCCGGATCGCCAGAAAAGCCGGGGGCGAACAACACGATCACCAGCGGCGCGGCGCTGATGCCGAGCGCCACCACCACGGCGACCACGGCGGCGAGTGTGCCGAACATGTGGTCGATGTAGTCCTTCAATTCGGCGGGCGTGTTTTTTTCGCGGTATTCCGACAGCACCGGCACAAAGGCCTGCGCGAAGGCGCCTTCGGCAAACAATCGGCGCAGAAAATTCGGGATTTTGAACACCACGAAAAACGCATCGGTGGCCGGGCTGGCGCCGAACACGCGCGCCAGCAGCATGTCGCGCACGAAGCCCAGCACGCGCGAGATCATGGTCATGCTGCTGATGACCGCCGAGGAGCGCAGCAGGCTCGCCATTACGCCGCGACGCCTGCGGGTTGCGGGGCGGGCATCACGCGCAGCGCGCCTGCAAGGCGTCGAGCACGGCTTCGTAGATGCGCGACAAATCCTGCAAATGCGCCACCGGCACTTGCTCATCGATCTGATGAATCGTCGCGTTGAGCGGCCCGAGTTCGATCACCTCGGCACCCGTCGGCGCGATGAACCGGCCATCGGAAGTGCCGCCTGCCGTCGAGGGGATCGGGCGCGTGCCAGTAATTTGCGCCACCGCCGATTCAATCGCGGTGACGAAATCCCCTGAGCGCGTTAAAAACGGTTGGCCGGAAATCGACCAGTTCAGAGTGTGCCGCAGCGCGTGTTTTTCCAGCAATGCCGCGACCCGCTGTTGGATGGTTTCGACCGACGATTCGGTGTTGAATCGCAGGTTGAACTGCACCGTCAGCGTGCCGGGGATCACATTGTTGGCGCCGGTGCCCGCCGCGATGTTGGCGATTTGCAGGGTCGATGGCGGGAAATGCGCATTGCCCTGATCCCATTCGATGGCGGTCAATTCCGCCAAAAACGGCGCCGCGCGGTGCACCGGGTTATCGGCCAAATGCGGGTAGGCCACATGCCCTTGTTTGCCGTGGATGACGAGGTTGCCGGTGATCGAGCCGCGTCGGCCAATTTTGTATTCATCGGCCAAGGTCAACCGGCTGGACGGCTCGCCCACAAGGCACCAGTCGATGCGTTTTGCCTGCCCCTTCAGCCA
>DYMR01000184.1 GCA_020721485.1 Halothiobacillus neapolitanus
CGGGACGATGGGGTTGAAAAAACGACAGGGAAGTCTTTTTTCAACATCCTGTTAAGGAACCTCAGATCCAATCCCTTGTGAGCCGCCACGACGGCTTGGATCCTGCGCCGAATTTTGTTCCCGCAAGGAACCTCTGATACATTGCCGACAGTTTGTTTTTACGAGGTAGATCATGTCCGACTTCATCATTGCCCCCAGCATTCTTTCCGCCAACTTCGCCGCCTTGGGTCAGGAGGTGGACAATGTCATCGCCTCGGGCGCCGACTGGGTGCATTTTGATGTGATGGACAACCACTATGTGCCGAACCTCACCATCGGCCCGCTGGTGTGTGAAGCCCTGCGCAAACATGGTGTGACCGCGCCGATTGATGTGCATTTGATGGTGAAGCCGGTCGATCGCGTCATCCCGGATTTCGCCAAAGCGGGCGCGACTTATATCACCTTCCACCCGGAAGCTTCTGAGCACATTGACCGCAGCCTGCAATTGATCCGCGATTGCGGCTGCAAATCCGGGCTCGTGTTCAACCCGGCCACGCCGCTGGATGTACTCGAATACGCCATCGAAAAAGTGGACTTGATCCTGTTGATGTCGGTCAACCCTGGGTTTGGTGGCCAAAAATTCATTCCGTATGTGCTCGACAAAGCGCGCCAAGCCCGCAAAATTATCGAAGCCTCTGGTCGCACCGATATTCGGCTGGAAATCGACGGCGGCGTGAGCCCGGCGAACATTCGCGAAATTGCCGAAGCGGGTGTCGATACCTTTGTGTCCGGTTCCGCCCTGTTCAGCAAGGCCAACCCGGCCGATCCGAACCGTTATGACAGCATTCTGGCCGAATTCCGCGCCGAGCTGGATAAAGTGAAAGGCGCGAAAGCCAAAGACGGCAAAGGCAAAGCGAAAAAATAATGGCGCGTTTTACCCCCAAAATGGTGCTGTTCGATCTGGACGGCACACTGATTGATTCGGTGCCGGATTTGCTGGTGGCGGTCAACGCCATGCAACGCGATCTCGGCCTGCCCGAGCGCGAAGAATCGGGCGTGCGCAATTGGGTCGGCAACGGCATTGAACCGCTGGTCGAGCGCGCCTTGACCAACGACCTGCATGGCAAGCCGGACGCCGCGCTGTTCGCCGAAGCCATGCCGATTTTCAAACGGCACTATGCCGAATCCAACGGCAAATATTCCTGTGTGTTTCCCGGCGTGCACGAAGGCATTGCCTATGTGAAATCACTCGGAAAATCCGTGGGTTGCGTCACCAATAAAGCGGCGGCGTTCACCTTGCCCCTGCTCAAAGACATGGGCTTGTTCGACCAGTTCGAAACCATCATCGCCGGCGATACCCTGCCGCTGAAAAAGCCTGATCCCGCCCCGCTGATTTACGCCGCTGGCTGGTTCAAGGTGCACCCGCGCGAAGCGCTGATGATCGGGGATTCCATTTCCGATGTTAAGGCGGCGCGCACGGCGGGGTTTTCTATCGTCTGCATGAGCTACGGCTACAACCACGGCGAAGACATTCGCCATTACCACCCGGATGCGGTCATCGACTCGATGGCGGAATTCACCGGGCTTATCGGTTAAGGTTGTGCGCATCGTGGGGCGCCCCGGCGCGGTATCGACGGGTGATGGCGGCAGACGATGGCGAGGCGCGCGCGTCGTTTGACTGATCTGCCCCGCTGAACCCTGCATCAGGTATCCCCGCATGTCTTATCTGCCCTCGTCTGAAACCCTCGCCGCCCTCGCGGCGCAAGGCTACAACCGCGTCCCCTTCACCCGCAGCCTGTCGGGCGATTACGACACCCCGTTGTCGGTGTATCGCAAGCTGGCCGACCAGCCGAATTCCTACCTGTTCGAATCGGTGATGGGTGGCGAGCGCTGGGGGCGCTATTCGATCATCGGTTTGGCGGCGCGCACCGTGCTGCGCGTGTACGGGCACCGCATCGAGGTGCGGCGCGATCAGGAATTGATCGAAAGCACCGAGGCTGCGGATCCGCTGGCCTGGGTCGAAGCATTCAAGGCGCGTTATCGCGTGTTTGAGCCCGAAGGCATGCCCCGTTTCCACGGCGGGCTGGTCGGCTATTTCGGCTTTGAAACCATTCGCTACATCGAGCCGCGTTTGGCCGCGCGCCCGGCCAAGCCCGATCCGCTGGGCACGCCGGATATTTTGCTGATGGTGTCCGAGCAGGTGGTGGTGTTCGATAACCTCTCCAGCCGCCTGCTGCTCGTGACCCTCATCGACCCGGCCACGCCCGACGCGCTGCATCGGGCGGCGGCAGATTTGGATGCCATGACCCGCCGCCTGCACAGCGAGCCGGTGCGGTACGCACCACTGAATCGCGCGCGGCACATCGATGAAAACGATTTCACCGCCAGCTTCACCCGCGAAGGCTACGAACATGCCGTGCGGCAGATTCGGGAATACATCGCGGCGGGCGATGTCATGCAGGTGGTGCCCAGTCAGCGCATGTCGTTGGCGTTTGCCGCGCCCGCGATTGACCTGTACCGCGCGCTGCGCAGCCTCAACCCCTCGCCGTACATGTACTACATCGACTGCGGCGATCATCAGGTCGTGGGTTCCAGCCCGGAAATTCTCGCGCGGCTCGAAGATGGCGAAATCACCGTGCGCCCGATTGCTGGCACCCGTCCGCGCGGCAAAACTCATGCCGAAGATGTGGCGCTGGAGCAAGATTTGCTGAGCGATCCGAAAGAAATCGCCGAGCATGTCATGTTGATTGACTTAGGTCGCAGCGATACCGGGCGGGTGGCGAAAATCGGCTCGGTCAAGTTGGAAGAGCGCATGGTGATCGAGCGCTATTCGCATGTCATGCACATCGTCTCGCAAGTCACCGGCCAGATTCTGCCCGGCAAAAACGCCATCGATGTGCTGCGCGCGACTTTTCCGGCGGGCACCGTGAGCGGCGCACCGAAAATCCGCGCACTGGAAATCATCGACGAAATCGAACCGGTCAAACGCGGCGTATACGCCGGCGCGGTAGGCTACTGGGCGTGGAACGGCAACATGGACACCGCCATCGCCATTCGCACCGGCGTGCTCAAAGACGGGCGGCTGCATGTGCAAGCGGGGGGCGGCATCGTTGCCGATTCCGTGCCCGCCAGCGAATGGGAAGAAACCCTCAACAAACGCCGCGCCCTGTTCCGCGCCGCCGCCGTGGCGGAAGCGGGCGTGGATGGCGTCGAACCGCACCGCTGAGGCAGGCGTGAACGAATCCGCGCCCGAGCAGCGAATTCGCCGCAGTTGGGCGCGCAATGCCGCCGTGTGGACGGAAGTGGTGCGCGCGCAAGGCATTGCCAGCCGCCGCGAGGCCACCAATCAAGCCATGCTTGACACCGTTTGCGCCGCTGCGCCTCGGCGCGTGCTGGACATCGGCTGCGGCGAGGGCTGGCTCATGCGGCGGCTCAGCGCGGACGGAGTGGACTGCGTGGGCATCGACGCGGAGCCGGCCTTGATTCACGCTGCGCAAGCCCAAGGTGGCGGGGTGTTCGAGGTTTGCGCCTACCAAGAATTGCGGGCATGGGCGGCGCACAGTGCGCAGGCGCCATTTGATGTGTGGGTGTGCAATTTTTCTCTGTTGGGCGACGAATCGACCGACGCGGTATTCGATGCGGCGCGCGACTTGCTGGCGCCGGGTGGTCGCCTGATCGTGCAAACCCTACACCCATCGTCCGTTGAGCAGGGCGCGTGCAGCGGTTGGCGCGAGGGCTCGTGGGCAGGCTTCGATTCGCGTTTTACGGATCCCGCGCCGTGGTATTTCCGCACTCTGGCTGACTGGCACGCGCTATTCACCCGCC
>DYMR01000185.1 GCA_020721485.1 Halothiobacillus neapolitanus
ATCGAGCGCCAGAATGATGAGGCCGAATAGACCCGTGACTTTAATAGAAAGCATTATGGCGCTCCCTGCTGCTGGAAAACCGCACTGTAGCAGATGGCCAGTGAATCCTCCCTCGCTTGAGGGATGCGTTAATGCGCCTTGCTGTGCTGGAAGGATTTGCTTGCGGCGTGATTGAAGGCGATCAGCGATGGATGTCAGTCATCGAGGTTAGTGATCGAGCAGGGCGGCGGTTTTAATCAGCGCCGTCACGGTTTGCCCGCTGGCTAGCCCAAGGTTGTCGCGCGAGCGGCGGCTGATTTCGGCAATCAAATTTTGGCCATCGCCCAAGCGCAAGAACACGGCGGTGCGCTGCTGCGCCTCGTTGCTTTCGATGCGCTCAATGGTGCCGGTGAGCTGGTTGAGCATGCTGATGTCGGCCACGGGGTTGCGCGATAACGCCACATCCCGCGCCAGAACCCGCACGCGGGCGGCCTGCGCTTTGGGTTGGCTGTGCTCGCCGGGGTTCAGCCATAACTGAAAGGCGTTGGCTTCGGCATTGGTGTGCGCGGCGCTAAAGGCGATCAGCCCATCTTCGAGGGTGCCGGCGGTTTGGCCGTTGAGTACGGACACCGGGCCTTCTTCGGTAAACAGCGGTGAATCGACCCGCGCCGTGGCTTCGGCCAAGGTTTCAATCGAGGTGATTTTGCCTTCAGCCATGAACACCACCCGATCGGCCAGGCGTTCGACTTCGACCGGCGCGTGGGTGATGTACAGCGTGGGGATGTGGTAATCGGCAATGACCGATTCGATCAGCGCCAGCAGTTCGGACTTGGCACGCCAGTCGAGCGCGGACAGTGGTTCATCCATCATCAGCAGCCGGGGGCTAGCGAGCAGGGCGCGGGCAATCGCCACGCGCTGCCGTTCACCGCCGGAGAGGTTTTCCACCGGGCGCGGCAGCAAGTAGCCGATGCCGACGCGTTCGATGATTTCTTCGGAACTCGGGCCCTCAAGCCGGGATTTCGGCACGCGGCGCAGCGCGTAATCCAAATTGCCCTGTACGGATTTGCCCGGTAGCAGGGCGGCGGTTTGAAACACAAAACCGATGTCGCGCTGTTCGACCGGCTTGGCTTTGCGGCCGTCTTGCCACACCTCATCGCCGAATTTGAGCTGGCCGTGGGTGCGTTTATCCAGCCCAGACATGGCGCGCAGCAGGGTGGATTTGCCAGAACCGGAGCGGCCAAACAGCACGGTCACGCCCTGCGATTCGAATTCGAACGCGCCGGAATTGAGGGAAAATTTGCCCAAATCTAAGTGTAAATTGCCGGTAAACATCTGAATTAATCCACCTTACTAATCCATTTTGGTCTGAAGACGACGGTTCAGGCCGTACACGAACATCAGCACCAGGATTGAGAACACCAGCATCAGCACAGAAAGCACATGCGCCTGATCGTATTCAAACGATTCCACATGGTCATAAATCGCGATGGAGACGGTACGGGTTTGCCCTTCAATGTTGCCGCCCACCATCAGCACCACGCCGAATTCCCCTACTGTATGGGCGAAAGTGAGTACCGCGCCGACCAAAAACCCTTGGCGCGCCAGCGGGACGATGATGGTGAAGAAGCGATCCAAAAACGAAGCGCGCATGGTGCGCGCAGCATCCACAATTTGTTGCGGCAATGCTTCGAACGAGGCCATGATCGGTTGAACGGTAAACGGTAACGAATACACCGACGAACCAATAATCAGGCCGACCTTGTTGAAGGTGAGTTGACCGCTAAAGCCGAGCATTTTGGCGAAATGGGCGATTTGCCCTTCGGGATTGAGCACGAGAATCAAATAAAAGCCCAATACCGTGGGTGGCAACACCAGCGGCAACGCCACCAGTGCTTCCAGAAAAATTCGGGCGCGTGAGCGCATTTGTGACAGGTACCACGCAATGGGGGTGCCGATAATCAGCAACACCGCCGAGGTAATTGCCGCGATTTCTAGCGTCAATAGAATCGGGTGTAAATCCAGCGGATAGCCAAAAAAATCGGGTTTCATGTTGAGCTGTTCACTTATCCGGTAAAAAAATCGGCACGGATTGGTTCAATCCGTGCCGATGGGCGGGCGTTTTGTGCCAATTATTGCCGATTATTGCGGGATTTCGTAGCCGTAGGATTTGATGATTTTGATCGCTTCCGGCGTTTTCATGAAGTCCAAGAAGCTCTTGGTGGCCGCTTCGTGCTTGGTGTTCTTAATCATCACGACAGCTTGGTTGATCGGGGTGTAGTCCTCTTGCGGCACCAGCCAGTATTCACCCTTGCCGTTGGCCGGGCTGGTGGGCGCCATGATTTGCGACAGCGCGACAAAGCCGAGCTGGGCGTTGTCGGTCAGCACAAACTGGAAGGTGGCGGTAATGTTTTCACCGGTGGCGATTTTCTTCTCGCTGTCCAGTTGTGTGTACACGCCCATTTTCTTCAGCACTTCAATCGCGGCAGAACCATACGGCGCGCCTTTCGGGTTGGCAATGGCGATGTGGTTGTATTTCATGCCTTTTACCAAGGCTTCGCCTTGGGTAGCTACCGGCAGGGTGGTGCTGTACAGCGCCAGTTTGCCTTGGGCGTATTCGCGGTAATCGGTCGCTTTGCCTTCAGCCATCAGCTTTTTCGGGGTGCTGGTGTCGGCAGAGAAAAACGCATCGAACGGCGCGCCGTTGTTGATTTGCGCATACAGGCCGCCGGTGGCGCCGAAGGAAAAACGCACTTCATTGCCGGTTTGTTTGCTCCACTCTTTGCCAATGGATTCAATCGCCTTGGTAAAGTTGGCGGCCACCGCGACCGTGATGGTGTCGGCTTGGGCGGCGTGAACGGAAAACGCAAACGAGGCACCCAAGAGGGCGGTAGCAAACAGCTTTTTCATGACAAAACTCCGATGAGTGTTTCGATATATATCGAGCGGGAAAAAAACACGCCGCGAACGGCGTGTCGTATCAGGGGTTTCTGAGGATTACTGATCGACCCCAATGATAATGTGGCTGGCCTTAATCAACGCGCAGGCTTTGTCGCCGGCTTTCAGGCTGAGGGATTGCGTGCTGCCTTCGGTAATCATGGCGGTGACCAAGTTGCCGCCGCCGAGTTTGATGACCACTTCGGCATTCACGGAACCATCGGTCACGCGCTCAACGGTGCCGCACAATTGATTGCGGGCAGAGGTTTTCACGCTCTCTTTGGTCACGATGACAAAGCTGGATTTAATCAGGGCGAACGCGGCTTTGCCGACGGCCAAGCCCATGCTATCGACGCTGCCATTGGTGATGATGGCGGTCAGGGTGTCGCCGCCTTGAATGGCGAGAACGACTTCGCTGTTCACCGCGCCTTTGGCGATGGACTGTACGGTACCGGCAAAAGTATTCCGAGCGCTGGTTTTCATGAGAAGACTCCTTAAGTCGTGGGAGAGGTGATCAATGTTTTGCTCTGCGAACCACGCCGTGAGCTGGGTTTGCAGGCTCGACAACTTACTAAAGGCATCGATTAAGCTGACACCATAACGGGTCAATTGCGCGCCGCCGCCGCCGGAGCCGCCGTGTTGAGTGATGACAATCGCTTGGCTGGACAGGTTGTTGATGGCATCCACCGCATCCCAGGCGGCCTTGTAGGTCATGCCGATTTCTTTCGCCGCGCCACTGATCGAGCCGGTGGTTTGCACGGCGGCCAAAAGCTGCAAGCGCCGGTTCGAGACTTCTCCCGAGCCGAGACGCAAGGCGAGGGGCAAAACAAATTCGGATTCGGTCAAGATGCGACACCGGAGAAAAAACTCG
>DYMR01000186.1:0-2235 GCA_020721485.1 Halothiobacillus neapolitanus
TCAGGCAATTCACCGCCACCGTGCTGACCGCGCTGCCGCCCATCGTGCCGCTGCCATTGCGGACAGAGCATTTCATGCCGGTGGGCTGGGCAGACACTGTGACCGCGTAATTCACCCCGCTCGCCAAGCCGGTGGCAAAGGAGAAGTTTTGGGCGCTGCCGGTGCCGCTGAGGGTTAAATCATCCCCACCGTTGTCTTGCAAGGTGACGAAGTTGCCGGAGGGTAGGCCAGTGACTGTGCCGCTCACTGAATAAGATTTCGGAGTGGGCGGTGCGGGCGGGGCCGAGCCGGACGAACCCCCGCCGCAACCGGCCAGAGCGAGCGCAAGGGTCAACGGGGCGAGTGTCAAAAAGTGACGGTGGTTCATGCGATTTAATCCTTCAAAATCCGCGCAAAGCGGCGGGGTTTCCTATTCAAACAATGGGTGAACTATAAGCCTCACCCAATTGAAGTGCAATGCTTCATATTTCAATGAGTTGATGTTTTGTGACGGCGCTGATCGCTGCGTGTTTTAGCGCCGCGTGGGCAGCGGGCCGCCCATGGTGTTGCCGCCGGCGGCTTTGGCGCGGTACATCGCTTCATCGGCGCGGGCGACGAGGGCTTCGGCGGTGCGGGCGTCGTCGGGGTAGCGGCTGTAGCCGATGCTGGCGGTGCAGCGCAGGTGGTGCCCTTGCCAGCGCACGGGTTCGTTCAGGCTGTGCAGCAGGCTGCGGATGAGGGCGAGCAGGCTGGATTCGTCGGGGGCGTGGTCGATGAGGGCGATGAATTCGTCGCCGCCCAGGCGGGCGAGGGTGTCTTCGGTGCGCAGGCGGGCTTGCAGGCGCAGGGCGATGGCTTGAAGTACGGCGTCGCCGGCGGCGTGTCCAAAGGCGTCGTTGATGGGTTTGAATTGGTCGAGGTCAATGAACAGCACGGCCAGCGATTCGCTTTGGCGTCCCGCGCGGGCGAGGGCTTGGTCGAGCCGTTCGGCAAATACGCGCCGGTTGGGCAGGCCGGTGAGGCTGTCGTGGCGGGCGAGTAGGTCGAGCGCGTTGCGTTGGTTGTTGAGTTGTTCGAGTTGTTCGTTGATTTGCTGGCGCATGGCGGCGAAGGCGCGGGCGAGGACGCCGAGTTCGTCTTGCCGGTTGAGCGGCAGGACGCGCAGTTCGCGTTGTAGGCCGAAGTCTTCGATGGCGTTGACGAGTTGGTTTAGGGGGCGGCTGATGGCGCGCGCGGTGGTCATGGCGATGCCGAGGGCGAGCAGGCTGAGGATGAGGACGATGTTGATGATCATGCCGCCGAGGGCGTCGCTTTGCGCGAGCACGCTATCGAGCGGTTGGGCAAGCCCGATGACGAGGGCTTTTTCGCCGCAGTCGGCGGGCAGCGGTTGGCGCACGAAGGCGGCAACGGTGGTGAAGTCGCCGTTGCTATGCTGGGTGACGACATCGTGCTGCGGGTGTTCGCCAAACAGGACGCGGCTGCCCGGAAAGCTTTGTTGCACGAGATCGGTTTGCCCGCGATCAAACGCGAAGCTGCGCCGGCCATCGGGGTGAATCAAAAACTCGCCGTCGCTGTTGGTGAGGTATAGCTCCAGCCCCGGCGGAAGGTCTTGGGCGAGTTGCCGAAACAGGCCGTTGAGGTCGAGGCTGATGACGATCAGGCCAATGGCCTTGCCTTGGGCATCGCTCACCGGGGCGGCGATTTGCACGGCGGGTTGGTTCCACGCGGCATGCGCGCCTTCTTCGTGGTTGATTTCTGCGGGGGAGATGTAGACGCCGCCGGGCGGGAGTTCGAGGGTGTCGTACACATAGGCGGCGGTGTTTTTTTCTTGTAAATCTTGCGGCGGAACGATCACGACGCCTGCATCGGTGCGATCGACCCGCACGCGCTCTAGCCCGTGGTGTGCGGCGCCAATCAGCCGCACTTGGAAGTATTCCGGGTAGTTGTCGAGCATGGTGGAAAACAGTTGCGCCGCGCCCGCCGTGAAGGGGGTTTGCGCCAGGCTGGGGGCTTGCAGGATTTGGCGGGCGTTGGGGTGGCTGGCGAGCATCAGCGCGTTGCGGCGGGAGGCTTCGTAGGCCACGGCGACTTGCCGCGCGAGCACCCGCGTGGCGGTGAGCAGGCGTTTTTCGGCCGAGGCGGTGAGCAGCGCACGGCTTTGCGCGTAGCCGTATAGCCCGGTGAAGCCGGCGGCCAGCATGCCGACCAGGGCGATCATCAGGCCGAAGCGGGTGGCGAGTTTGATGGTCATGCGGT
>DYMR01000186.1:2335-3776 GCA_020721485.1 Halothiobacillus neapolitanus
TCATGCGGTAATCGTCATGAGTCGTCTGCCCCGCTGAGCAGTTTGTCGGGCTGATCGCCGGAATATATCCGCAGCCAGAGGGCTTCGCGCCGGATCGGATTTTCGACCGGTTGCAGCCAGCGGATGCGCTCGGGCTGCCAATTTTCGGGCAGGGCGCGGGTGTTGGCCAAGCCCTGCGTGTTCGTGAGCGCCGCGCTGGCGGCGGGGCTGAGCATGGCGTTGATCCACGCATGCGCCAGGGCAGGATGTTCGCTGTGCCGGGCGATGGCCCAGGTGTCGAGCCAAGTCAGCGCCCCTTCTTTGGGCAGTACGAAGGCGACTTTCAGCCCGGCCAGGGTCAATAAATGCAGTTGCTGACTGCCGTAATTGGCGAGCATCAGCGCGATGTCGTGCCGTTTGAAGAGCCGCAGGGATTGTTCCGGGGTGCTGTAAAACGAGAACACATTGCGGCGCAGGGCGATCAGTTGGGCGATAACCCGTGGCCACTCGGACGGCGTGATCTGAAAGGGATCGGCCAGCCCCAGGCTTTGTGCGGCCAGGCTGAAATTGTGGGTGCCGCCGTCGTACACCAGCACTTTGCCTTGCACGCGCGGATCCCAGAGCGCTTGAATGCTGTGCGGCGGTTCCGGCCATTGCGCCGGGTCGTAAATCAGCCCCATCGCGGCGTAGGTGTAGGGTACGGCGAAGAGTTTGCCATCGTGAATCAGGCCGGGGATGTCGGCGGGCGCGCGGAATGGCGCGGTTTGTTCGGCCAGGCGGGGAATTTGGCTGGGGTCGATGGCCTGCACCAGTCCGGCGGCAATGTAGCGTTGCAGCTCGGCGGTGTTGACCGCGAAGACATCGAAGGGGCTGCCGGGCGCGCGGATTTTTTGCCACAGCGCTTCATCGGAATCGATGGTGGTGACTTCGACTTCGACCTGATGCGTGCGCTCAAAGGCGCGCAGCACCGCCAGATCGACATAGCCCGGCCAAGCCAGAACCCGCAAAACGGTGGCTTTGGCAATGCCTTGGGGTGCCAGCACCAGCAGGCAGAGGCTGATGGCCAAAATTCCGCGCCGGAACATGGGGTTATCCGCCGGCGTGGCGGGGCTCGGTCGTGCGCGGGTTGGGGGTGTGGATCATCCGTCTTCTTCCTTGTCGAGTGATTCGACTTATCGTAGATGAATCTGCCAATTCTTGTCTGGAAGATTTTGCGTGTGAGGGGGTGGTGGCTTCGTCACTCGACGGCGGCACCCCCGCCTCAGCCCTCCCCCCTCAAGGGGGAGGGTGAAGTGCAACCACCAGTTCGCCCCGCGTCGTGCGCCTCAGGGGGGAGGGGGTGGGCAAACCCTGCATCGACGCGCATCGCCCTATTGAGGGTCAATCCCCAGCCGTCTGGGGTGGTGTGGGGATTTGGGGGTGCCTCTGATTAACTCCCTCTCCCCTGGTGGGAGAGGGTGGG
>DYMR01000187.1 GCA_020721485.1 Halothiobacillus neapolitanus
CAAACTCCCTCCCCCTTGAGGGGGGAGGGCTGGGGTGGGGGTGAAAAATCTCTGGCGAGACTGAAAAACCCCCGGGTTTTTTTCTACCCTATGGCCGCACCCTATGCCCGCTTGAGCAGCGGCTCCGCCAGCGCCGCCGCAGGCAGCCAGCGGCGCAGCAGGGGCGCGGTGAGTACGGTGCTGAACACGGCCATGATGACCAACATGGTGAACACTTCCCGCGAAATCGCGCCCAGATCGTAGCCGACATTGATGATGATTAATTCCATCAGCGCTCGGGTATTCATCATGATGCCGATGATCTTGCTTTGTGCCGGGCTGTGCCCCGTCCAGCGCGCGGCCAGGTAGGCGCCGCCGAATTTGCCGACGGTGGCCGCCGCCACAATCACCCCACACCACAGCCAACTGTCGAGGCTATTCAGGCTGCCGATGTCGGTGCGCAGACCGGTGTAAGTGAAGAAAATCGGCAGAAAAAATACGGTGATGAAGGGCGTGACTTGCTGATCCCAGGCGGTGGCGAATCGGCGTTCGCGGTGGAGCAGCACGCCGGTGAGAAAGCCGCCAAAAATCGCGAAAATCCCCAAAGAAAAGGTCGTCATCGCCGCCAGAAAAATCGCGGCCAACACCAGGCCGAGGGTGTGCGCGGAGAGGGCGTTGCCGCCGTGATCGAAGCGGTGAATCAGCCCGATCAGCACCGGGCGCGCCACGAACCAAGCCAGCAGAAAGAACGCCAGCACCCACACGATGTGCAGCGCGAATTGGAGCGGGTCAAACGCCGACAACGCGATCATGCTCACCAGCATCAGCAGCAGCCAGCCCACCACATCGTTGATGGCGGCGGCGCTGATGGTGATGACGCCGAGCGGCGTTCGGGTGAGGCCGAATTCGAGCATGATCCGCCCGAGAATCGGCAGCGCGGTAATCGACAAGGCGGTGGCGACGAACAGCGCCGAGGCCAGCGGATGCGCCTGCGGCGAGAGCAGGGGGGCGCTGAGTTGGCCAATGCCGAACCCCAAGGCAAAGGGCAGCAGCAGGCTCGCCAGGGCGATGACCAGCACGGCGCGGCGGTGTTTTTTCTGGGCTAAATGGCCGAATTCGAACGACAGGCCAATTTGGAACATCAGCAGCACCAAGCCGAGTTGGGCCAGCACCTGCATGGGCGCGCCGTCGATGCTGTGAAACACATAGTGGAACGGTACGGGGGCGAGCCAGCCGAGCAGCGAGGGGCCGAGCAGAATGCCGACGAGGATTTCGCCGACCACGGCTGCCTGCCCCATGCGCAGCGCCAACGACCCGGCCAGCCGCGCCGACACAATGATGACGGTGAGTTGCAGCAGGGTGAAAAAGACCAAAGTCTCGGTGTGGTGCGTGGCACTGTCGATGGGCGGCATGGCAGGGGCATCCGGGAAAACGGCGCTCAGCGTAACGCAGAAGCGCGGAATTGGGGATTTCGCTGTGCGCGTCTAATTTTTCAATGAATTTATATTCAATTTAATCAGTGAGTTATACAAACAAAGTGCCATTGAATCGTCATGGCGCTGCCAAGATCGTGTCATGTGGGATTTTTAGGATGCGCGCTCTTGTTTGTCTCGCTCGTGCGTGCCTTGTCCGTCATCAAATCAAACCCGGCATCGAACCGGAAAAATTTTGGAGCCCCGTGATGAAATTAAAATTCTTAAGCGTTGCCATTGCCAGCGCGCTGGCCTTGGGTTTGAACGGCTGCAACAGCAGCAGCGATACGGCAGCGACGACGCCCGCTCCTGCCACCCCGACCCCCGTCGGTACCGCGCTCGACACGCCCACGGGCACGGCGCAAAACACCTTTTCGGTGGCCACCGATTTCACCGTGCCGGGCTACAGCACCAATCTGACCGGCGCGAGCGGCACCATTCAAGCCGCCGCGACTACGACCAAAGTGCAGCCGTTCGGCTTCCATAAGCTCGTCACCACCGGCTACACCGATAACGGCGAAACCTTCGGCTGGATCAAAGACAAAAACGGCAAAGGCTTGGTGTTCGCCGATGGCAGCCCCTACATTTGCAACGGCACGAATCAAGGCGTGGGTTCGGGCTTGGATAATTCTTCGTTCATCCAACAAACCGACGGCAGCTTGCGGTTGGTGGCGCAATTTGAGTGCCAAGTCGGGGCGATGTACACCGCCGGTTTGAATCAGGATGCGGTATCTGGCGCGCTGTCGATGAAGACCGGCACCCTGAAGTTCATCGACCAATCGAGCGAATTTGGTGGTTACACCCATTGCGCCGGGGTGGTCACGCCGTGGAACACGCATTTGGGTTCGGAAGAATATGAGCCGGATGCCCGCAAGGACAGCCAAACCACGGCAGGCGTGACTGCCGACAAGTACTACAACGCCACCTTCCCGTTCTGGACGGGCAAGGTCGATGACGCCCAGAGCAATGATCCCGCCACGGGCATGAACCCGTATTTTTACGGCTGGATTCCTGAGGTGAAAGCCGACGGCACGGGCTTTACCAAGCACTACAGCATGGGGCGCGTATCGCACGAGCTGGCCTTTGTGCTGCCGGATCAAAAAACCGCGTACCTGTCGGATGACGGCACCAATGATGGTTTCTACAAATTCGTGGCGGATAAAGCCGGTGATTTGAGCGCCGGCACGCTCTACGCCGCCAAGTTCAGCCAAACCTCCGCCAGCGGTGCCGGCCAGTTCAGCTTGACTTGGATCAGCCTGGGTCATGCCGATGACGCGACGATTCGCAGCGCCGTGGCCAGCCGCAAACAGTTCTCGGATCTGTTGGATTACCAAGCACCGGACAGCAGCACCGGCGCCTGCGCCAGCGGATACACCCGCACCAATACCCAAGCCGGGGTTGAATGCCTGAAACTGGCCGCCGGAGCGGATGCCGCCGTGGTGTCGCGCCTGGAAACTCGCCGGTACGCCGCGATGCTGGGCGCCACGACGGAGCTGAATAAAACCGAAGGCATTACCTACGATGCCGCCACCCGCACGATGTATGTCGCGATTACCGACATTTCCAAAGGCATGGTGGACAACGACCCAATCAACGACAAGGGCGGCAACAACGATGTCAAGTTGGCCAAAAACAGTTGCGGCGCGGTGTACGCGCTGCCGCTGGATGCCAACTACAGCGCCACAGCCATGAACGCACTGATCGCGGGCGTGCCGACCACCTACGACAGCACCTCGCCGTATGCCGGCAACAAGTGCGATGTGAATGCCATTGCCAACCCGGACAACATCAACCTGATCCCCGGCACCTCGTTGCTGATGATCGGCGAAGATTCCGGCAGCCACACCAACAATGTGTACTGGGCGTATGACCTGAGCGCCAAAACGCTGAAGCGCGTACTCACCGTGCCGAAAGCCGCCGAGGTGACTTCCACCGCGTGGTACCAGTTCGGCAATTTCGGCTACCTGAGCGTGGTGGGTCAGCATCCGCTGGACGGGGTGACGGGCGCCGCCGCACAAGATCAGGAAACTTTGCTGGGCTACATCGGGCCGTTTGTTAAAAACTGAACAACCCGCTGAAATGATTGCGGCACCGCTTGGCTTTGGCTGGGGTTTTATCACCCCCACCCCAACCCTCCCCCCTCAAGGGGGAGGGAGAGTAGGGTCGAAGCTGCCGTCCAAATGCCACCCCCTCTGAGCTCCCTCCCCGGAGGGGCGAAGCGATCTTGTCGCTCATGACGGAGGACGGTGCGGAGCGCCGTGTCAGCTCCCTCCCCCTTGAGGGGGGAGGGTTGGGGAGGGGGTGAGCCACAGTGGGGA
>DYMR01000188.1 GCA_020721485.1 Halothiobacillus neapolitanus
TTTTGACATCATCCCGTCATTTCAAGTTGGCACACTTATCGCTGTTAGGTAGATGCCTGATACGAAGCTTCCTGCGAATTACCCCGTCGCTCGACCTTCTTCGTATCGGGCAGCGTCTGACTCCTCCTGTTATTGTTGGGCACCCGTTTGGGTGCCTTTTTTTATGCACAATTTGTTTCAACCTATTGATTCAACAGGCCGTTGAAACCATTTTTCAACAACCGGTTAAAGCGGCTTTCCGCGCAGCGCGCGCAACAGTTGCCGGGTCACGGCATCGGGTTTGAACGGGGTGGGGTTTTGCGCGCGTTCCAAGCGGCGGGCTTCGGCAGCGGCGAGCCGTGCGGCGTGATCGACCTCGGTTTCCGCATACAAGCTTTGCGCGAGACTGGCCGGGCCGCGTTGGCGATGTAGGCCGCGTACGGTCAGTACGAAAACTTCATCGTGACGATCCACGCGCAGACGATCGCCCGGTTTAATGGTTTTACCGGCCTTTTTACAAGGTGCATCGTTGAGTAGGATTTTTCCGCCGGTGATGGCCTGTGCGGCCAAACTGCGGGTTTTGAAAAACCGTGCCGCCCACAACCAAGTGTCGATACGCTGTTCGTTCAGCGCCTCCGGTGCAGCGATTTTGTCCATGCAATTCAATTAAGACGCGCGGAATTAAGACGCACGGACGGATTCGGCGCGTTGCCGCTGTTGGTGCCGATGCCAGGCGTGTTGGACGAAGCCGACCAACCAAGTGCCGATCACGATGCCGACAAGAATGACGGCGACAAACCATTGTCCTTCACCCAGCATGGCCGGTGCGGTGCCGGGGCAGACGCCGGTCAATCCCCAGCCAATGCCGAACAAAATCGCCCCCGGCACGAGCGCCCGCACAAAGGGTTTGTGCGGAAAGCTCAAAGGTTGCCCCGTGGCAAGGCTGCGCCAGTGCCAAATTTTGGCCGCCAAATTGAGCACGCCGCCAACCAACACCGCCGTCGCAATCACCCAAAGTAAATGCAAATTTTGCAGCAACAGTAATTTGCCAATCATTGCGGGGTCGGTGGCGCCCGCTCGGCTCAGCAGAAATCCGAAGGCGGTGCCGATCAATAAAAACAAACCATTCCGGGTATTTTTCGACAAGTTTTTCATGATAAGGCTCCAGTCGCGCGCAGCAGCCAATCGGCGATTTGAGCGGTGGCCAGCGCGGCGCCGAAAAAGAAGGCCGAGGCCACGATACTGGCCGGCGAGCCCATCGCTACGCCATTGATGGTGTGGCCAGAAGTGCAGCCACCGGCCATGCGCGAACCCAGCCCGATCATGACGCCGCCAAACAGCCACCACGCAATGCGGGCGGCGGTGTCTTGCGGCATTAGCGCGGTGTATAAATCACCGAAATGGCTGGGTGCGGCAAAACTGCCGTTGCTTAAACTGGCGAGCAGCCCGCCCAAAAAAATACCGACCAAAAACCAGAGTTTCCAGTCCGTGTGCGTGCCATGGGCGTTGCTTTGAAACAGCGGCAGGCGGCTGCCCAACCGTGCGCAGGCATTGCCAAAGGCCGCCGAGCAACCGAGGGGTTGGTCGGTGAGCCAGCGTTGCCCGAACGCGAGCACGCCGATGGCCGCCCCGGCAACCCAAGCGGGCCATAGGGCGTCGGCAGATTGCCACAAAGAAGTCAGCCAGGTGGGATCGGTGTTCATGGTTCGTATCACTCGGCCAAAAAGGCGGATTCGTGAGAAGACGAACACAGCGTAGCGCGAGAAAATCCGGCGCGCGCGCTAAACATTTTCATTGCCCTATCGAGGGAAATTATCCATTTTATCTCGGATAAACTTTCTTAATCGAGAGGGATGGGCATCAATCCTTGTCGATGGCGGACGGCTTCTTTTCAGGCAGCACGATGTTCAGTTCGAGCATGTCCATGCCATCGTGCCGTTCGATCTGAACCTGAACGGCGCGATCATCCACCACCACATATTTACGAATTACTTCCAGCAAGTCGTTTTTCAAGCGCGGCAGATAATCGGATTCGCCGTGTTCCCCTTGGCTGCGCTCGTGCGCGATGAGGATTTGCAGGCGTTCTTTGGCTAAATGCGCCGTGGGCTTGTTGCGGGCGCGAAAAATATCGAGCAGTCCCATGGATTACCCTCGCCCAAACAAGCGGCTTAACAGGGATTTCTTCTCGACTTCGATGAAGCGCATCGGTCGATCTTCCCCGAGCAAGCGCGCCACCGCGTCTTGATAGGCCAGGCCTGCGTCCGCCGTGGTGTCCAGAATCACGGGGCGCCCGGCATTGGAGGCTTGCAGCACGGCGGGAGATTCCGGAATGACCCCAAGCAGCGGCACGGCGAGAATTTCCAGCATGTCTTCGATCGAGAGCATTTCTCCGGCCTCGACCCGATTGGGTGAGTAGCGGGTAATCAGCAGGTGTTCGCGAATTGGGGTTTCACCGTTTTTGGCGCGCAGCGATTTGCTGGCCAAAATGCCGAGCATGCGATCGGAATCGCGCACGGACGAGACTTCCGGGTTGGATACCACGATGGCTTCATCGGCAAAAAACATGGCGAGTTGCGCGCCGCGTTCGATGCCCGCCGGCGAATCGCAGACAATGAAATCAAAGCCTTCCGCTTTCAAATCATCGAGCACCCGCTTGACGCCTTCTTCGGTCAACGCATCTTTATCTTTGGTTTGCGAAGCCGGCAGCACGAAGAGATTTTCGACCTCTTTGTGTTTGATCAGCGCTTGGTTCAGCCCCGCTTCTTGGTGGATGACATTCACGAGGTCATACACCACGCGGCGTTCAACCCCCATGATTAAATCGAGGTTGCGCAAGCCGACATCGAAATCAATTACGACGGTTTTTTTGCCCGCCAGTGCGAGACCGCTGGAAATCGCCGCGCTGGTGGTGGTTTTGCCCACGCCACCTTTGCCCGAAGTCACCACAATAATTTTTGCCACCGATTCACTCCTCGTGCCGGGTGTTGTGTTTGCGCAGATTTTGCCACATCCGCTAAGGAAAACGCCGAATAAAATGGCTCAACTGAATAAAACATACGCCAAAGAAAGCCCGAAGGAGGCCGTGAGCCAGCCCGCAGCCAGCCACATGCCGCGATGGCGGGAGAGCAGTAGGGCGTACACGGCTTTCAGTAAGTTATTGCTGCCGCTGGCGATGAGGATGGCGCTTTCTAGCGCGTGTTCACTGACTTGCAGCTTGCCGTCCAGTAGCGAGAGGATGAAGGGGTCGATGTCGGAAAACCCCACCATGAAGGCCAAAAAGTGTAAGCCTTGGCTGCCGTAATCTTGCACCACGAAGTGGGTGATGGTGGCGAACAACACAAACAAAAAGGCAAACAACAGGGCGGTGGTAAATTCCAGCGGATGCGGTGGGGGTTCTTGCGTGGGGGCGGATGGATGATCGGCCGGTTGCGGACGGCGCCACAGTAGCCAAGCCGCAACGCCGCCCGAGGCCAGCACCAACAGGCCGAAGGGCAGGGCGAGGTGCATCGCGCTTTGGGTGTGCCCCAGGACGATAATCAACACCCACAGTCGCAGGTACATCATTAAAGTGGCCAATACCGTGGCGGCGGCCAAGGGGCGAACGGCGTCTGGCGTGCGTGATCTCGCCCGCTTGCCGAGCACGACGGTGGCGGCGGTGCTGGAATACAGTCCGCCCAAAATCCCCGTGAGTAACGCCCCTCGATTGGGAAAAAAGTAGACCTGCGCGAGGTAGCTGGCGTAGGAAATGGCCGAGACAACGATCACGGCCA
>DYMR01000189.1 GCA_020721485.1 Halothiobacillus neapolitanus
GGGAGGGTTAGGGTGGGGGGAATCCTTATGACGGAGCATGGGTGTTCGATTCCCTCCCCCCCTGTGGGGGAGGGCTAGGGTGGGGGGTGAGGGGCGGGGGTTAATCCTCGCCGGTGAGTTCTTTGAGTTTGCGGGTGACGGTGTTTCGTCCCCAGCCGATTAGGGCGGCGGCTTGTTGTTTGTGCCCGCCGGTGAATTGCAGGGCGGCTTTGAGCAGGGTGCGTTCGAAGGCGGGCGCGGCGGTGGCGAGTAGGTCTTCATCCCCGGCGGCGAGGCGCGTTTCCGCCCAGCGTTTGAGGTCGCCGGTCCATTGGGCGAGCAGGCTGTCGTCGCTCGCGCCGCCTTCGTGCCGCGCGTGGTGGCTGAGGCTGTCGGGCAGGTCTTCGACGCTGATTTCGTGCCCCGGTGCCATGACGGTGAGCCAGCGGGCGGTGTTTTCGAGTTCGCGCACATTGCCCGGCCAGTCGTGTTGGCTGAGTTTGGCGAGGGCTTGCGGGTGGATGGTTTTGACGGGGACGCCGAGTTCTTTGGCGGCGCGACCGAGGAAGTAGCGCAGCAGTTGGGGGATGTCTTCGCGCCGTTCGCGCAGGGCGGGCAGTTTGAGGCGGATGACATTGAGGCGGTGGAAGAGGTCTTCGCGGAATTGGCCGCTGGTGACGCGATCTTCCAGCCGTTGGTGGGTGGCGGCGACGATGCGCACATCGGTGCGAATGAGTTGGGTGCCGCCGACGCGGTAGAACTGGCCGTCGGCCAATACGCGCAGCAGGCGGGTTTGCAGGTCGAGCGGCATGTCGCCGATTTCGTCGAGAAAGAGGGTGCCGCCGTGGGCTTGTTCAAAACGGCCGACGCGCTGCCCGGCGGCGCCGGTAAAGGCGCCTTTTTCGTGCCCGAACAGTTCGGATTCGAGTAGGTCTTTGGGGATGGCGGCGGTGTTGAGGGCGACGAAGGGGCCGTTGCGCCGCAGGCTGTGCTGGTGCAGGGCGCGGGCGACGAGTTCTTTGCCGGTGCCGGATTCGCCGTTGATGAGGACGGTGACATTGGAGCGCGCGAGGCGGCCAATGGCGCGGAAAATTTCCTGCATGGCCGGGGCGTTGCCGATTAGGTCGGTTTGTGCGCCGTCTTCGCTGCGCACGGCGGCACCGTCGGCGGGTTGGCGGCTGGCGAGCGCGCGTTGGGCGAGGCGGATGGCGTCGTCGATGTCGAAGGGTTTGGGCAGGTAGTCGAACGCGCCGCCTTCGAAGGCGTTGACGGCGCTGTCGAGATCGGAATGCGCGGTCATGATGATGATCGGCAATTCCGGCAGGCTTTGCCCCAAGGCGGCGAGCAGGCTGAGGCCGTCTTCGCCGGGCATGCGGATGTCGGAAAACAGTACATCCGGCGTGCCGGTTTTCAGGCGGGTGCGCAGGGCGTTGGCGTTTTCAAAGGCTTCGACGCCGAATCCTGCGGATTTGAGTGCCCGTTCGAGCACCCAGCGGATGCTGTGGTCGTCGTCCACAATCCAAACTTTGGCGGTGTTTTTGGCGGGGGTCATCGTGGGCTCTCCGTGGCGGCTGGTGCGTGGGTGCGCAGCGGCAGAATCAGGGTGAAGGTTACGGCGCCGGGGGCTTGGCGAAATTCGATCATGCCGTGGTGCTGTTCGGCGAGGGTTTGGGCAATCGACAAACCCAGGCCGGTGCCGTGCGCGCGGCCACTCACCATGGGTAGGAACAGGGTTTCGAGGAGCGTTTCCGGCACGGGCGGGCCGTTGTTTTCGACATCGACGGCCAGCACCAGCCGGTGGCGGGTTTGGTGGATGGTGAATTGGCGCAGTACGCGGGTTTTGAGCCGAAGCATCGGGGATTCGGTGGCGTGTTCGCTCATGGCTTGCAGGGCATTGCGGCTCAAGTTGAGCAGCACTTGGGTGAGTTGGTCGCGGTCGGCCCAGAGCTCCGGCAGGCTCGGATCAAAATCCAGCACCCAGCGCAGGGGGGCGGTCAGCGGGATTTTTTCCGCTTCCATACTCAGCAGCCGCCGCACCTGCTCCAAGGGGTCGTGAATGTTGATGAGCGCCGGTTGGGGGCGTTGATTCGGCCCGAGCATGCGGTCGATCAGGTTCTTCAGGCGGTGGGTTTCCGCGAGGATGATTTCGGTGTATTCGCGCAGGGCGGCATCGGGCAGTTCCCGCGCCAATAGTTGCGCTGCGCCTTGTACGCCGCCCAGCGGATTTTTTAGCTCATGCGCCAAGCCGCGCACCAGTTGGCGGGTGGAAATTTGCATGGCGTGCGATTGCGCCTCGCGCGAGATGCGTACATGCCGCTCGATGTCGGTGAATTCGAGCAGCAGGGCGGCGCTGTCGATGCCCGGATCGGGGGTGATGGCGCAGTCGGCAATGCGCGTTTGCCCGTGGGTGATGGTGATTTCGAGTTCGCGCAGGGTCATGACCTGTTGCGTCGCGCGGGCTTCGGCGATGGTGGCAGCCAGTTCGACATTCAAGTTGAAAAAAGGCCGAAACCCTAGTTTGCGAATGGCTTTGAAGCTGGTGTCCCAAAATTGCTCGGCGGCGGAATTGAGGTACAGCGGGCGGTCGAGGGCATCGAGCACCACGATGGCGGTGTTGAGGGCGTCGGCCAGGCGAGGCGGGCGCAGGGGCTGGCTGGCGTCGGGCGTGCTCACGAGGGCTCCTGATGGGTGTCGGCGGGCAGTCGGCATGGCGGGCGCAATGACGGTGCGTTTGTTTGAGTCAAGGCAAAGACTATGCCCATTTTGGGGCGTGCCGAAGCGGCGGGGTGCGTCCGCGCATTATCTGATTGTATTTATTATATTTTCGCCGGATCGGCGATGTGGGTTCTGGCGCAGGGGCGCGCGTATTTTAGCGCCCCTCGCTGGATTTGCACTGGTTTGGATTAAATCCGCCGTGCGATTGTTCTAATTTGGTGCGTTTGTGGCGTTCGCCGGTGCGGCGGGTGCGTCTTGTAGTTGAATGACGACGGGATTGGACTGAAAAATGTTCTTCCCGTGGCGCATGACGGTGGCGATGATGGCGTGGGTTCCGGGGGTTAAGTCGCTAATCATAAAGCGATTCCCGGTCGAGTCATCCACGCGGGTGGTGCCGTCGATCAAAATGCGCAGCCGATCGCCCGCGCTGACATCCAAATCAGGCTTGAGTACGGTTTGCACAAAAATAGTGCCGCCGGCGCGGGCGGCGACCGGCCCGGCCTTGGGTTCGGTGATTTGTAGGGTTTGGTAGTGGTCACTGGGTTGGGTGACGGGCGGCGTGTTTAAGGTGGAGAGTGGGGTGTAGGCCGGTTTGGCTTGCGGGGCGCTGGGCTGGAGTTGATCGCCGGCGGGCAAGCTGGGGCTGCCCGGCGTGACAATCGGCGTGGCGGGCGGGGTCATCGGCATCGACGGCACGAGCGAGCCGCTGGTTCCAGCGGGCAGATTCGGTGGCGTGGGGGCAGCGGGCGGTGCGACGGGGGTCGGCGGCGGCAGATTGATGGGGGTCATCGGGATGGCCGGCGGCGGGGTGACGGTGATTTTCTTCGCGCCCTTGGTCGGGTGGTCGGTGAATACGACATCGCCCTGGCTGTTGGTGTAGGTGTAAATGTCTTCCGCCTGCGCGGTGCCCAAAATCAGGGCGCAAGGCAGGGTGAAGCACAGGGCAAGGCGGGTGGCGGGGCGAAGCATCGAAAGACTCCTGTCGGGGCGATGAAGGGGCAGCGTAGCACGAAATTTTGCTCGCTCTG
>DYMR01000190.1 GCA_020721485.1 Halothiobacillus neapolitanus
GCGTTATGCCCCCGCGCGAACGAGTCCGCCGAGTCCGCGTTCGACCAGTGCGTCGTAGAGCATGCGCCGTACTTCTTGTGGGCGGCGGGCGGCGAGCGCTTGGCTGAGGTAGTGGCGGGCGTCGGCGGCGGTGAAGCGGCGGATGACCCATTTGATGCGCGGCAGTGAGCCTGCGCTCATGGAGAGCACATCGACGCCGAGGCCGAGCAGCAGGATGGCGCCCATCGGGTCGCCGGCGAGTTCGCCGCAGACGGTGATTTCTCGGCCGAGGAGGTGTCCGGCATCGACGACTTCGTTGATGGCGCGCAGCACAGCGGGATGCAGTGCGTCGTAGCGGCTGGCGACGCGTTCGTTGTTGCGGTCGATGGCGAGGATGTATTGGGTCAGGTCGTTGGTGCCGATCGAGAGAAAATCGACCATTTCGGTGATGAGGTCGATTTGGTAGACGGCCGAGGGGACTTCGATCATGACGCCGATGCGCGGGGTGGCGACGGGTTCGCCTTCTTCGCGCAGTTCAGTCAGGGCTTGGTCGATGTATTCGCGTGCGGTGGTGAGTTCGTCGATGCTGCCGATCATGGGCAGGAGGATGCCGAGGTTGTCGAGCCCGATGGAGGCGCGCAGCATGGCGCGGATTTGGGTCAGGAAGATTTCGGGGTGATCGAGAACGAGGCGAATGCCGCGCCAGCCGAGGAAGGGGTTATCTTCTTTGATGGGGAAGTAGGACAGGGGTTTGTCGCCGCCGACATCCAGCGTGCGCAGGACGACGGGCTGCCCACGAAAGGTTTCCATCGCTTCTCGGTAGATGTGGGCTTGTTCGGCCTCGCCGGGGAATTGTTTGCGAATTTGGAACGGGACTTCGGTGCGGTACAGGCCGATGCCTTCGGCGCCGACGGTGCGCGAGGGCGCCATGTCGGCCAATAGGCCGATGTTGACATGCAGGCCGATGCGCACGCCGTCGAGGGTTTGTGCGGGTTCGTCGCTTAAGCTGGCCAATTCGGCGGTGAGGGCGGCTTCTTCCCGTGCGAGGCGCAGGAGTTCTTGTCGGTATGAGCCGGTCGGGCGAACGATGAGCCAGCCTCGGTAGCCATCGACCACGACTTCTTGTCCATCCAGCCGTGCCAGCGGGAGATCGGCCACGCCCATGGCGGCGGGTATGCCGAGCGCGCGGGCGAGAATGGCGAGATGCGAGGAGCCGGATCCACTGCTGGAGACGATGCCGACCAGCCGTTCGGTGGGAATTTCTGCCAGGTGCGAGGCGCTGAGGTCGTGGCCGATCAACACGATGCGTTCCGGCCATTGGCGCGGCCCCTGGGTGCGGGCTTGCAGCTTGATTAGGATGCGGTTGCCGAGGTCGCGGATGTCTTGCGCGCGTTCGCGCAGGTAGGCATCGGCCATTTGTTCGAACACGGCGGTGTGTTCGCGCACGGCGTCGCGCAGGGCGATGCCGGCACTGTGCCCGCCCATGACGCGCTCGTGCATGCTGTCTACCAGCGAGCCACCGCTGAGCATAAGAATGAAGGCGTCGAACAGTACATGTTCATCCGTGCTGCCGGCTGCGCGGGAAAAGTCTTGTTTGAGTTGGGCAAATTCGACCCGAACGGCATCAATGGCGGCAGACAGCACGGCCCATTCGGTGGCTGGGTCTTCAACTGGGCGGGTGGGGATGTTGTCGAGATCGACCACATCCAGCACGGGCACGGCGGTGCCAAAAACCACCCCCGGCGAGCCGGCCAGCCCTTGCGCGGTGACGGCGCTTTCCCAGCCGGGGTGCGCGGCACTGTCTTGGCTGAGTTCGCCGCTGACTTGCGCTTGCCGAATCCCCGAGGCGAGCTGGGCGGCGAGGGTGACGAGAAAGGATTCTTGATCGGCGGAAAAGCGCCGCTGCGCGCGCGATTGCACAACCAGTACGCCGAGGACTTCGCCGCGATGGATGATCGGCACGCCCAAGAAGCCGTGGTAATACTCTTCGCCGATGTCGTGAATGAATTTGAATGCCGGGTGATCGGGCGCGTTTTCCAAGTTCACGGGTTCTGCCCGCCGCGCGACTAAACCGACCAAGCCTTCGTTGAGATTGAGCCGTACGCTGCCGATCCCGCTTTGATTCAGCCCTTCGGTGGCTTGCAGAATGAGGGCGGCCTCCCGCGCGGGTTCCGCCGGCGTGAGCACATATACCGAGCACACATCGACCTGCAAGGCATCTTGCACCCGTCGGGCAATCACATCCAGGGCGGAACGAAGATCGGACGACCGAGCAACCTCGGTCACAATCCGGCGCAATTCATCGAGCATGGGCAGTTTCCTTCGGGCAGTAATCATCCGGCTGATCCATCAGCTCGGCGGGTGGCGGCGTCACCCCGGCGGCATCCGCTAAAAATAGCATGGCTTCGCGGTAGACCCCGCGCTTGAAATACACGACTTCATCCAGAATCGACCAATACGGTCGCCATTCCCAGCCATCGAATTCGGGCTTTTCGGTGGCGTTGAGATTGAACGCGCCATCGCCCGCCCGCAGGCGCAGCAGGAACCATTTTTGCTTCTGGCCGATGCAGGTGGGCACCAAATGGCGTCGAATCATGTTCTTCGGCAGGCGATAGCGCAGCCAGCCGTGCGTCCAACCAATCACTTCCACATGGGTGGGCAGCAAGCCGGTTTCTTCCTCCAGCTCGCGGTACATGGCCGACAGCGGGCGCTCGTCATCATTAATGCCGCCTTGCGGGAATTGCCACGAACGATGCCCCGCACGCTTGCCCCAAAAGACTTCGCCCGTCGCATTCAGCAAAATGATGCCCACATTGGGGCGAAAACCATCGCGATCAATCACGGTTATACTCGGCTCAAAGGTCGAACGCCTGTTAAACGGAACCGGCGCAGCGCCGACCCGCAGGCAGTACGCATCGCGCACTGCAATCTGATCGTCATTTTCCACGGGTGGCATCATTTCGCAAGGCAAAGCACCAAGATTTGTGTCTCCGGTGCGGCGTGCTGTGCCGAAGCGGCTCGACCCAACATTTTTTGTGACGGGGAACTGAATTCGTGCAACTGGCGATTTTTGATTTGGATAACACCCTGCTGGCGGGCGATTCTGACCACAGTTGGGGGCAATTTCTTGCGCGCACGGGGGCGGTCGATGGCGCGGCCTATGCAGCGCAAAATCAACGATTTTACGAGGATTATCAGCGAGGTACGCTCGACATTGATGCGTTTCTGCGGTTTTCTCTTGCCCCGTTGGCGCGGTTTCCCGTGGCGGAGCTGCATGCGTGGCGGGCGGAATTTGTCCGCACAGTCATCGAGCCGATGATTACCGATAAAGCACAGGCGCTGGTGGCGCAGCATCGGGCGCAGGGCGACGAATTGCTCATCATCACTGCGACCAACAAATTCGTGACGGAGCCGATTGCCGCGCTGTTTGGCATCGAGCATCTATTGGCGACTGAACCGGAGCTCGAATCGGGGCGCTACACCGGCAATTACTGCGGCGTGCCGACTTTTCAGGCGGGAAAACAAAAAGCCTTGGCTGATTGGTTGGCGGCACGGGGTTCCGCGCCAAGCAAAACTTGGTTTTATTCCGATTCCCGCAATGATTTGCCGCTACTGGAGGCGGTGGATCACCCGGTGGCGGTCGATCCCGATGCCGTGCTGCGCGCGCGTGCCGAGCAGGCCGGCTGGCCGATTATTAGCCTGCGCGATTGAG
>DYMR01000191.1 GCA_020721485.1 Halothiobacillus neapolitanus
ACTCAAAAATATACCGCCCGAACAATCGTCGGTGCGCCGATTGATTTTTTTGATGATTGATTAGCCTAAGAAACAGATATATTATTTTTTACTATAAACATAAGTAATTTTTATCTATAGTGCAGCATGATCTGTGACTGCTGGACACGCCTGTCACCGTCCGCGCCCTGCGCTGTCGTCTTCGTGCCACTCCTGAGCAGTCTCGGCCATTTTTGTTCGATGCACTGCGAGGAGTTAGAAACCAATGAAAACAGTCGGTTATTCTCTGATATTGGCCGCGCTCGGCGGCTCGATCAGTTCAGTCGCCCTAGCCAATAACTCGGCCAACAGCCCGGCCAATAGCTCGGTCAATGAGTCGGCCAATGGCGCCGCGATTGCCCACGCCCCCGCCACCCTCATGGCTGCGCAAACCTGCGGCGGTTGCCACGGCACCCAAGGCGCCGTGCGCGGCACGGCGTTTATGCCGTTAGCGGGCATGCCGGAAAAGCAATTCATTCAATCCATGAAGTCCTTTGCCGATGGCTCGCGCCCGTCCACCCTGATGGGCCCGCTGGCGCGCTCCTTCTCCGCCGAAGAAATTCAGGCCATGGCGGCCTATTTCGCGCAATTCCCCAAAGTTCAGGCGCAGTGAGGTGTGAACATGAGCACAAATAATCTGTTGAATCGTCGCCGTTTTCTGCAATTGGCCGCCGGCACTGCCGCTGCCGGCATGGTGCTGGGCGGCTCGACCGCCCAAGCCGCCGAAGCACCGCATGTGGTGGTGATTGGCGGCGGGGTGGGCGGTGCCACTTTCGCCAAGTATTTACGGCTGTATTCGCCGGAAACCCGAGTCACGGTGATTGAGCGCAATCGCCAATACCAACGCCCCTATGGATCGAGCGAGGTCATCGTCGGCAACCTCGACATGGATGCCATTACGATTTCTTATGATGCGCTGCAACAAAAGCACGGGGTGAATTTTGTATTCGATACCGTGACGGGGGTCGATTTCGCCACCCGCAGCGTGTCCACCGCCGGGGGCGTCACACTGTCGTATGACCGTCTGGTGGTTTCCCCTGGGATTTCATTCGATTACAGCAAAATTCCCGGCATGGAAAGCGCCGAGGCGCAAGCCCAGGTACTGCATGGCTGGAATGCGGGCGATCAATTGGTTGCGCTGCAAAAGCAACTGGACGCCGTCCCGGTGAATGGCACCGTGGTCATTGTGCCGCCACCGAACCCGTATCGCTGCCCGCCCGGCCCATATGAGCGCGCCGGTTTGATCGCGCAATTTCTGCTCACGCGCGGCGATAAATCTCCCAAGGTGATGATTTTGGATCCGAAAAACGGGTTCACCACCGATGTGACGATGTTGCAGGCCTGGAACCGTTTGTACGGCATGAATCTGCCCAAGCCGTTCGAGAAAAATTACACCGCCGAGCAGTTGGCCACCTTCAAAACGCACGAGCAATCGGTGATTCAGTGGGTGATGGCCGAGGAAGGCGGTCGCGTGATCAAAATTGATGCAGCGAAAAAGACCGTCGAAACCGAAAAGGGCGTGATTCAAGCGGACATGATCAACCTGATCCCGCCGCTAAAAGCCGGTCAAATCGCCTTGGATTTGGGCTTGGCCGATGCGTCCGGCTGGTGCCCGGTCGATATGAAAACCTTTGAATCGACCCAGCAGCCCTTGGTGCATGTGATTGGCGATGCCTGCATCGCGGGCGATATGCCCAAATCCGGCTATTCCGCCAATAGCCAAGCCAAGGTGGTGGCCCTGCAAATCAAAGCCTTGCTCGCGGGCAAGCCGCCGATCGCGCCGGTATTGCAAAACACCTGTTACGCGCTGGCTGGTCGCTCGGATTACGGCATGTTCGTCGCGGATGTGTTCCGGCAAAACGACAAGGGCATTTTGAAACGCGCCGACCAACCCCGCTATCTGCCGTTCAATGCGTCTGAGGCGCAATACCGGCTGTCGGCGGTGTATCTGCACGCGTGGATGGACAGCTTCACGCAAGACATTTTTGCCTGATTGCCGCCCGGCCTAGCCGGGCACGCGGCGCGCGCATCGCCGCACACGATGCCTTGCGATTGATGTGTCCGTCGGGTTGAACCGGCGCTATCCACACCGACCGCAGACAGTTTAGAAAGACAATAACAACGAGGGTCTGACAATGGATCTGATTGGTTTATATCCCACCTGGTACGAACCGGGTATTGGCAGCGGCTGGGTCATCGGCCTGATCGCCACCATCCATGTGCTGTTCTCGCACACAGCGGTGGGCGCGGCAATGCTGTTCACCTATCTGGCCTACATTGGCTACCGCGATGATCGCCCGGAATTGCTGGATTTCATCAAGAAATACGGCCTGTTCCTGCTGGTGTTTTCGTACATTCTGGGCTCGATCACCGGCCCCGGCATTTGGTACTCGACCACCGTCGGCAGCCCGCGCGGCATTTCAGCGCTGATTCACAACTTCGTGTGGAAATGGGCGACAGAATGGGTGTTCTTCGTCATCGAAGTGGTCGGCGTGTACATGATGGTGTACCTCGTCGGCAAGGTCGATAAGGGCACCTACCTGCGCATCGCCATCACCTTTGGCTTGGCGTCGTTCGCCACCATGCTGGCGATTGTCGGGATTCTGTCGTTCATGATGGAGCCGGGGCGGCCAGAGTGGTTTACCCACGGCGGCTACCTGCTCGGTTTCTACGGCGACAACACCTTCGCGCAACTCGGCATCCGCTTCGCCTTCATGTTCACCATCACCGCCGTGGTGGGGGGCATCGTCGTCGCCGGTTTGAAAGACCCGGTGTTCAAAACCTGGCTGGCGCGGCGATTGGCGATTCTCGGCATCGTCTCGGCGGTCGTGGGCATGGCGTTTTACCCGTGGTACCTGAGCACGCTGCCCGCGCAAGCGCAAATCGTGATGGAAAACCGCATTCCGGGGTATTTCAACAGCGCAATTTTGACGGTGCTGATCGCCACGGTGGTCTACTTCCTGTTCACCCTCATCAAACCGCGCATGCTGACGGCGGGCATCGCCGGGTTTGCCACGCTCGCCATTTTGATTTTGGGGTTGTTTCCGGGTGAAACGATTCGCGAATCGGCGCGCAAACCGTTTGTCGCGGGCGAGTATTTGTACTCCAACCAAGTCATCGCCAAAGATGTGCCGGGCATGACGGTCAAGTCCGAACTGCCGACGCTGGATAAAGTGGGCTTCACCCACGCCAGCGTGTTCTGGCCGGAAGAACTGCGCACCATCACCCCGCAAAACGCAGTGGAAGTGGGTCGCACCCTGGCCATTACCGCGTGCAGCAACTGCCATTCGCTGTCGCCCACCGGCATTCGCCCGATTGCGGGCTATTTCGGCGGGAACACCGATGTCAGCAAGATCAAAACCTACTTGATCGGCGCGCTGTCCACCGGCAACACCGCGTACATGCCGCGCATTCCGCTCAAAGACGCCGAAGCCGAAGCCTTAGCGGTGTATCTGGCGAGCCTCGCCGATCCCACCGTGGTCGCTCGTTTCGTCGATGAAAAAACCCGCGCCGCCCAGCAGAAGGACAGTTCAGCCCCGCTGAACACCTCATCCGCTGCGCCGGCCTCACTGATCGCTGCACAGGAGTAAGCCATGGATACTGCCATGCTGTATGCGCTGCGCGACCCACTGGGCGTGCCCGCACATCCGATTATTTTCTTGATTCT
>DYMR01000012.1:0-1060 GCA_020721485.1 Halothiobacillus neapolitanus
GGCGCGGTGATGAAATCGCACGAGCCGGTAATCGCGCCGCAGGTTGCGGCCGATACGCGACGCGGCGGTTTTCCGCCGGGGCATCCGCACATCGAAAATTATCTCGGCATTCCGCTGTATCAAGGCGAGGTGTTGGTCGGGGTGGTGGCCATCGGCAACCGTGCCGAGGGCGTGAGCCAAGCGCTGGCGGATTCGCTGGCGCCCTTTTTGAGCACCTGCGCCATCATGATCGTGAGCCTGCGCCAACGGGCATCGCAAAAAGAATTCGAGCAAAAACTGATCGAAAGCAAAGACCAAGCGGAGCGCGCCAATCAGGGCAAATCGCAGTTTTTGTCGTCGATGTCGCACGAGCTGCGCACGCCGCTGAACGCGATTTTGGGCTTTGCGCAATTGATGAGCGCCTCGCGCCGCGAACCGCTGACCGATAAACAACGCGGGTTCGTCGAGCAAATTCTCAAGGCCGGACAACATCTGCTCACCTTGGTGAACGATGTGCTGAATCTCGCCAAGGTCGAGGCGGGCGAAGTCACGCTCTCGCCCGAGCCGCTCGACCTCAGCACCCTCGCCCGTGAAGCCACCGACATGCTGCTCGATGGCGCGCGCAGCCAGCACATCGCCCTGCACAACGAACTTTTGATCCCACAGTGGGTGTGCGCCGACCACACCCGCGCCCGCCAAATTCTGCTCAACCTGATGAGCAACGCGGTGAAATACAACCGCCCGCAGGGTCGCGTCACCCTCGCGCCGCTGCCCGCGCGCATCGAGGCCGATGGCCGGGTACTGCTCGGCCTCGTCGTCAGCGACACCGGCCTCGGCATTCCAAAGGACAAACAGCACCGCCTGTTCCGCGCCTTTGAACGGCTCGGGCGCGAAACCAGCGCCATCGAAGGCACCGGCATCGGCCTGATGATTACCAAACAACTGGTTGAATTGATGCGCGGCGAATTGGGATTTGAGAGCAGCGAAGGCGAAGGTTCGCGCTTTTTCCTGTGGCTGCCCGCCTACCAACCCAGCCTGCCGGAAGATTGCGGCACGGCGCGCAGCGCACGCGGCGACGGGC
>DYMR01000012.1:1160-9981 GCA_020721485.1 Halothiobacillus neapolitanus
CGGCAACGCGCCGAATATTCCGGCCTATTCGACCGATATTTGACCAAACCCTTTAATTTGGGTGAAATTCACGCCCTGTTTGATGAATTGATCGCGCGGACATCCTAAAAACGGCGGATGGGCGGCGGCGAGGTGATTGGGTGCGGCGGGCACCAATGGTTCGAGGTGGTTGAATGGTGAGGGGGTTCACCCCCACCCCGACCCTCCCCCCTCAAGGGGGAGGGAGTACCGCGCCCCTGATGGGGCGACAAAGAAAAGACCACGCTTTCGGTTACGCCCCCTCCCCCTTGAGGGGGGAGGGTTGGGGTTGGGGTGAAAGGTCAGGGTGGGGATGAAAAGTCAGGGTGGTGCGAAAGATCAGGGTGGGAAAAAAATCAAGAAAAACGCCCACCAAGGCAGGCTTCTCGCCCCTCTTCACCATCCTCAAGGGGTGGGCATGACCAAAGCCGCCGAGGTTCGCCTCGTGATGCACCCCCACCCCAACCCTCCCCCCTCAAGGGGGAGGGAGCACCGCGCCCCTGACGGGGCGACAAAGAAAAGACCACGCTTTCGGTTACGCCACTCCCCCTTGAGGAAGCATGACCACGCTTTCGGTTACGCCCCCTCCCCCTTGAGGGGGGAGGGTTGGGGTGGGGGTGAAAGGGCAGGGGTGGGGGTGAAAGGCTGGGGTGAGGGCGAAAGACCGGCGTGTAGACAAAAAAATCAAGAAAAACGCCCACCAAGGCAGGCTTCTCGCCCCTCTTCACCCCCATTTCAGAGCACGGGTGTTGCACAATGTTCAGCGGTTTCATATAGGAGTGCGCTGTGGCCGATTTTTCTTTTGCTGACCAAGCCGCCCTGCCGCCCGATCTCGCGGCGGCGCGCATTTTGGTGGTGGACGATAACGCGGTCAATCTCACGGTGTTGGCGGAGCTGCTCGACGAAGCGGGTTACCAGCAGGTCGTCACCGAATCTTCCTCGACGCAGGCGGTCAAGCGCTGGCTGACCGAAGCTTTTGATCTGTTGCTGCTCGACATCCGCATGCCTGAACTCGACGGCCACGGCGTGATGCGGCTGCTGAAAAACCACCTCGCGCCGGACGATTATCTGCCCTGCCTGATCCTGACCGCGCAAACCGACCGTGAAACGCGGCAGGCGGCGCTCGATGCGGGCGCGGTCGATTTCATCACCAAGCCGTTTGATTTTGAGGACGCGCTCAAGCGCATCCGCAACGCGCTGCACACCCGGTTGATTCACCAAAAAGCGCGCCACAAAGCCGCCGATTTAGCGCAAACCGTGGGCGCGCAACAGGCCGAACTGCAATCCAAAGCGCAAGACCTCGCCTATTTGGCCGCGCACGACCCGCTCACCGGCCTGCTCAATCGCCACGCCCTGACCGAGCGCCTGCACGGCTTGCTGGCCGAGGGCAGCCAGGGGCTGACTTTCGCCCTGATCGAAATCACCGACGCCGATCAACTCCTGCTGCTCGATGGCATTGAATCCGTCGATTTGCTGCTGCGCACCGTGGCCGGGCGGCTGCAACTCGCGCTCAACAACCATTTCGGGCTGTGCGGCATTTGGCACGGGCAAACCTTTTTATGCGTCTTGCCGCTGACCGGTCAGGCCGCCCGCGCCCTGCTCGATCAACTCATGCCGCAAGTGTTCGCGCCCATTCGGCACGATGCATTTCAGCTCAGTATTCATGGTCGGGGCGGGTATGCCGAAGCCGTGGCGCCGCCGGGCGCGCTGCTCAATGAAGCCGGCGTGCAACAGGCGATTCGTTCGGCGGGTTTTGCGCTGGCCAGCCAACACAAGCGCGGCAACCGCTTGGCGCCCTTCGATCAAACCCTCGCGGATTCCTACCTGCGCCGCACGCAAGTCGAGCGCGCCCTGTTTCGCGCATTGGAAGACGACCGCGCGCAGTTCGCTCTGCATTTTCAGCCAAAAATCGACTTGCAGCACGAGCAACTGGTCGGCTGCGAGGCGTTGCTGCGCTGGCGTCACCCCGAGCTGGGCTGGATTTCCCCGGCAGAATTCATCCCGATTGCAGAAGAAAAGGGCTCGATTGAAGAACTCGGGCTGATCGTCATCGACCATGCCGCCGCGTTTATCGCCCGAATGCAGCGGGAAACCGGCCGCGCCGTGAGTGTGGCGGTGAATGTGTCCAGCTACCAATTCGAGCTGATGCGCGCACGCGGCGGCAGCCTGGTCGATGAGATCGACCGGATTTTGCAGCGCTACGCCGTGGAACCGCGCTTTCTGGAAATCGAAATCACCGAATCGGCCTTGCTGAGCGGCTTCGATTGGGTGCTGGAAAAACTGCACCGCCTGCGCGCGCTGGGGCTGTCGATCGCGCTGGACGATTTCGGCACCGGCTATTCCTCGCTGTCTTATCTGCAAAAACTGCCGATCACCACCCTAAAAATCGACCGCTCATTCGTCGATAACGCCGCCAATCTGCCTCGTCAGGCCGCCATGCTCGGCTCGATTGTGCGCATGGCCGATGAACTCGGCCTCACCACCGTCGCCGAAGGCGTCGAAACCCCGGCCGATCTCGCCATACTGAAAAACTTAAATTGCACCGTCGCCCAAGGGTATTATTACAGCCGCCCGCTGCCCGCCGACGCCTTCCTCGACTGGATGCGCCAATTTCCGGCGCCAGCGGCTGAATAACCCAACCTATTGATTTTATATTGATTATTTTCGGACTCGGCACGCTGCCAAGCCCCTTGCTGGAATTTCGCCCATGAACCCCGCCCCCGACGCGCGCCAAGCCGCCCTCGATTACCACGCCCAGCCGCTGCCGGGCAAAACCGCCACGGCGCTGACCAAACCGACCGCCAGCGCGCAGGATTTGGCGCTCGCCTACTCGCCGGGCGTGGCCGAGCCGGTGCGCGCGATTGCCGCGAACCCGGACGATGCCTTCCGCTACACCAACAAAGGCAACTTGGTCGCGGTGATTTCCGATGGCTCCGCCATTTTGGGGCTGGGCAATCTCGGCGCGCTGGCGAGCAAGCCGGTAATGGAAGGTAAGGCGCTGTTATTCAAGAAATTCGCCAACATCGACGCGGTGGATTTAGAACTCTCCACACAAATCCCGGCGGAGCTGATCGACACCATCGCGCGGCTGGAACCGAGTTTTGGCGGCATCAATCTGGAAGACATTTCCGCGCCGCGCTGCTTTGAGGTCGAGCAAGCCCTGAGCGCGCGGATGGACATTCCCGTGTTTCACGATGACCAACACGGCACGGCCATCATCATCGCCGCTGGTCTGAAAAACGCGCTCCTTCTGCAAGGCAAAACACTGGGCGAGATCAAACTCGTGCTGGTGGGCGCAGGCGCGGCAGGCACGGCCACGCTGAATCTGTTGCTCTCGATGGGGCTGAACCGGCAAAACCTGCGGGTGGTGGACAAAGTGGGCGTGCTGCACAGCGGCCTGACCGACCTGCCGCCGCATCACGCCGCCCTAACCGCCGACACGACCGAACGCAGTTTGGAAGACGCCCTGGTCGATGCCGATGTGTTCATCGGCCTGTCCGCGCCGAACCTCGTGACCGAGGCCATGCTCGCGCGAATGGCGCCCAAGCCGGTGGTGTTTGCGCTCGCCAACCCCGATCCCGAAATTCGCCCCGAACGCGCGCACCAAGTCCGTGACGACCTCATCATGGCGACCGGACGCAGCGATTATCCCAACCAAGTCAACAATGTGTTGGCGTTCCCGTTCATTTTCCGGGGAGCGCTGGATTGCCGCGCCGCCCGCATCACCAACGGCATGAAAATCGCCTGCGTGGAGGCGCTCGCCGCCCTCGCGCAAGAACCCGTGCCGCCTACCGTGCTCGCCGCCTACGGCGCCACCGACATGCGCTTCGGTCGTGACTACATTCTGCCCAAGCCCTTCGACCCGCGCCTGATCGAGCGGATTCCGCCCGCCGTGGCCGCCGCCGCCGCCGCCGAAGGCGTCGCCCGCGCGCCGTATCGCCCCTACCCTGTGGGTTGAACCGCGCGTGAGCACCCCGTTTCACCGCGCGTGGCTGGTGGATTCCCACGCCCAAATCTGGCGCGCTTGGCATGCCAGCGGCACCGAACAAGTCAACGCCGCCGGCATGCCCGTGGGCGCCGTGCGGGGCTTTGCCGATGCCTTGCTCAGCCTGCTGGAAACCGTGTTTGACCCGTATCTGCACCCCGCGCCCCAGCCCGATGCCGAACACGGCCCGATCATCGCCTGCGTGTTCGATGCGCCGACCGGACGCGGATTTCGGCGCAGCATTTACCCGGACTACAAAGGCCATCGCCCGCCCGCGCCCGAGGGACTGACCGCGCAACTGCCGCTGTGCCGCGCGCTGGCGCAAGCCGCCGGACTGTACGCGCTCGACCACCCGCAGTTTGAGGCCGACGATGTGATCGGCACCCTCGTGCGCCAACTGCGCGGCCGCAAACGCGCGATCACCATCCTCACGGGCGACAAAGACCTCGCCCAACTGCTCGGCCCCGATGACCGCTGGTACAACCCCATGCGGCAAAAAGTGCTGGCCTACGGCGATGTGGAACGGCAATTCGGCGTGAAGCCCGCGCAAATCGCCGACTGGCTGGCGCTGACCGGCGACACCGCCGACAACATCCCCGGCGTGCCCGGCATCGGCCCGCGCATCGCCGCCAACTTATTGAAAAAACACGGCACCATCGACGGGATTTACCGCAACCTCGCCGCCGTGTACGGCATGAAATTCCGGGGGGCGCCGCGCGTGCAAAAGCTGCTCGTCGAGCATGAAGCATTAGTCCGGCTGTCCCGCCAACTCACCGGCATCGTCTGCGACCTGCCGCTGAGCACAACCCCCGAACCCTGGCAGGGGATTCGCGCCGAATTACCCGAGCTGCTGCGGCAATGGGGCGTGGATGAATCCCGCATTCAACGCTGGCAACGCCTGCCCCGCGCCAACGCGGCGCAGGCGGCGGCCTGATGCTGATCGCGTTCAACAAACCCTTTGATGTGCTGTCGCAATTCACCCCAGAACCGGGCTGCCCCGCCCGCACGCTGGCCGAATTTATCGCCGTGCCGGGGGTATACGCCGCCGGTCGATTGGATCGGGATTCGGAAGGGCTCTTGCTGCTGACCGATGACGGGCGGGAACAGGCCCGCTTGGCCGACCCCGCCTTCAAACAACCCAAGACTTATCTGGTTCAAGTCGAAGGCGAACTCACCGAGGCCGCGTTGCGCGCCTTGGCGCACGGGGTGTCACTCAAAGATGGCATGACCCGCCCGGCGCAGGCCGAACGGGTCGAACCACCGGCCTGGTTGTGGCCGCGCACGCCGCCGATTCGCCAGCGGGCGGCCATCCCCGTCAGTTGGCTGGAACTCACCTTGACTGAGGGGCGCAACCGACAGGTGCGGCGCATGACGGCCGCCGTCGGTTTTCCCACCCTGCGGCTCATTCGTCGCCGGATTGGATGGATTGATTTGGATGATTTGGCACCGGGGCAATGGCGCCAGGAGCAGGCGAGCGCTTGACCTTCGGGCAAGCCAGCCTTGGATTAACAGGCTGCTGAAACCATTTATCAACAGCCTGTTTGACAAGCCTGTTAGCGCGGTGCCGCGCCCGACCCCACACCGGTGCCCACACCCGTACCAGGGTTCGAACCGACCACCACGCCCGCGCCGACGCTCTTGCCCGCAGCGGGCGCGGCAGCCGACGCTGGAGCATTTTCCACCCCCAGCGGCACATCGTGCTTGTGGTCGAGCTCGGCGGCTTTGGCGCGCAGCTCGCGGGCTTCAAGCACATCGGCCATCGCGTTGTAGGCCGCAAACAGCCGTTCAAAATCATCGCGACGATGCCGGCGAATACGGTGTTCCAGCCGCCCCTGTTTGATTTGATCGAGCGCGCTAATCGCCTGATCCAGCGGCACTTGTAACCGCCGCGTGAGCCAGTAGGTGCCGGCAATCACCACGCCCAGCACCACGACAATCCAGGTCATCAAAGTCAGCAGGGTGGTGCGGTTGGCCGTGACCAGCGCGGTGGTTGCCAGCCCGATGCGCAGTTGCCCCACGCGCTTGTCCTGATATTCGATCGGCATTTCAAACACGAAGAACGGGGTGCTGTCGCTGCCGTGGACGGTGTACACCTTCAAATCCCCGCGCGACAAGGTGACATGATCGGCCTTGAGTTGGCTGGCCATTTGTTCGGCGAGCGCATCCCCGCGCGTTTGCGCCTCGATTTGCCCGTTAATGTTGCGAATCGCCATGTACACGATTTCGCGGTTACGGCTCATGCTATCGACCCACGATTGCAGCGCGGGTTTGTCTTGCAGCAGGAGATCTTCCGCCGTTTGCACCGCCACCCATTCAGATAGGCTAAAGCCGTAGTCGTAGGTGAGTTCGGTGATGGTTTGGTTTTGTTTGTGATGCACCCAGAACAGGCCGAGCAGCATCACCAATGCCACGACGGACGCCATAACGAGCGGCCAACGCACGCGCAGCGGAATGATTTTGGCGGCCAGCGCATGGCTGTCGCGCTCTTCCACACGGCGACCCATCGCCTTGAGGTCCGCCGCCAGGCCGGAAGCCGACTGGTAGCGCGCGTTCGGGTCTTTAGCGAGCAGGGTGCGGACGATTTCCAGCAATTCCGGCGGGGTGAAGGGATCGCGCGCCTTGAGTACCGGCAGCGGATCTTTCAGGGTTTTTTGCCACAGGCTCCAAGGGTCATCAGCCTCAAACGGCAAATGGCCACTGATGAGTTCGAACAGCAGCACGCCAAAGGCATACAAATCGCTGCGGCCATCAATCGGTTGATCGGTGATTTGCTCCGGCGACATGTACTGCGGCGTGCCGGAGAGAAACGCCCGCGCGCCCTCATCGGAAGGGGTGTCCTCGGCAGACAAAATGCGGGCGATGCCGAAGTCCATCATTTTGATGTCAAAGGCTTCATTCAGCAGCACGATGTTTTCGGGCTTGATGTCTTGATGCACCACGCCGTGCCGGTGGGCGAAATCCAACGCCTCGGCGATTTGGATGGCGATTTTGAGCAGCGCCGGCAGCGGGATGCCCGCCGGATGCGCGGCAGCAAATTCGCTCAGGCTTTTGCCGGTGAGCAGCTCCATGGCGATGAACGGAATGCCGTCCACCTCGCCCACATCAAAAATGGTGACGATTTGCGGATGATTGAGCGTGCCCGCCGCCTTGGCTTCGGTCAAAAACCGAGCGCGGTATTCGCTGTGGGCGGAATACTCCGGGCGCAGGGTTTTGATGGCGAGCATCCGTTCGATCTTCGGGTCATAGCCCCGATAAATGATCGACATGGCGCCCCGGCCAAGCTCTCCTTGAATTTCAAATCGACCAAATGCCTTGGCCATGACCGCTTCAACCCTGCGTTGTGTGTGAATGATGATACGGTCAATGCCGCATCACGGAAGCACGCTCTGACGCCCCTCCCCATCCCTCCACCATCTAAGGGGGGAGGGTGCGACGCGGTGAGCGGCGCTTCATAGACGCATCAATGATGCATCAATACCCAGCCAATAGCGACCAGCGCGGCCAAGCCGAGCACGGCACCGAGGCCAATCATCCAGCCCCAGGCGCTGCCTTTTTTCGCCGCGCCCGCCGTGCCGGTGTGCAGTTGCAGTTCCACGCCGCCAAAACGCAGCCGATCCCCGTGCGTGAGCACCGCTTCGGTAACGCGCTGATCGTTCACATAACTGCCATTGGTGGACAAAATATTCATCAGGCGGTAGCTGCCACTGTCTTCGATGACCCAGGCATGCAGGCTCGATACGCTGCCGTCGGCCAACACGATGTCGGAATCTTCGCGCCGGCCAATCGAAGTTTTACCGGGCCGCAGAACAAATCGCTGCCCGATAAACGGCGGCGTCATGCCAATCAGCGCGGGTTGATCTAGGTTGATGTGCTCGGTTTGCACTTCTGTGGAAACCGGCAGTCGTTCATCATTTTTCGCCACCAACAGGGTGCCGTTGGTGCCAGCATATTTCGGCTTGGCCGGGGTTGCAGTATCCATGACACGATCCTCCGTTGGGGTTCTGTTCATTCGCGGCGCCCGCGTTGCACGCACCGCCATCGTGCAGGAATTATCCCGCAGTTTTCATGACAGCGCCCAGTGCCATTGCCGCCAGTCGGTGTAGGAATTGGCTTACGGCAACACCACGGGAACCGGCGGCTGCCAACCCGCTTGCCGATGTTCGGCCACCACGGTGGTGTAGATGCCGCCGCGCACATTCCATTCGCCCGTGACCCGCATGAAACGCGGATCGAGCACCTCGACCAATGCCGCCAGAATGCCGTTGGTCATGGCTTCATGAAAGCCGCCTTCTTCGCGGAACGACCACATATACAGCTTGAGCGCCTTGAGTTCGACACAGCGCTGATCCGGCACATAGTCGATCAAAATGGTGGCGAAATCCGGCTGTCCGGTTTTCGGGCACAGGCAAGTAAACTCGGGAACCCGCAGGTGGATGGTATAGTCACGCGCCACGAAGGGATTGGGAAAAGTTTCCAGCGTTTTGCTCGGTTGGGTCGTCATCTATGTTCTCCAAGGCCGCATCGGGTGCGGGACAAATACTCTATGCACGGGGCGGACAGTATAGTGGCACCGGTGGCGTCCTGCCCACGGCATCCTGTGCCGTCGCTGCATGGGCGCCCGTGAATCTGCAATACGGGCACCTGAAATTCGCACCCCTGAAATTCGCACGCTCGGAAAAACCGTCACGAGCCGGTTCGAGTGCAAGACGCCGCACAGCGCACGCGACACCGCCATCGGACGGCGCAGTCGGTTTTTCGGAACGCCCATGCGCCTGACCAAGCTCTATCTCGCCGGCTTCAAATCCTTCGCCAGCCCCA
>DYMR01000012.1:10081-13201 GCA_020721485.1 Halothiobacillus neapolitanus
CCCATGCGCCTGACCAAGCTCTATCTCGCCGGCTTCAAATCCTTCGCCAGCCCCACCGATATTCCGTTGCCGGATCGGCGGGTGGCGATTGTCGGCCCGAACGGCTGCGGCAAATCCAACCTGATCGACGCCATCCGTTGGGTGCTGGGGGAATCTTCCGCCAAACAACTGCGCGGGCAAGCGCTGGATGATGTGATTTTCGCCGGCAGCGGCCAGCGCCCTGCCGCCAGCCAAGCGGTGGTCGAGCTGACCTTCGACAACAGCGACCGCCGGTTGAACGGGGCGTTCGGTGCCTACGATGAGCTGGTGATTCGCCGCAGCCTCGGGCGGGATGGCCAATCCCAGTACCGCATCAACCAAACCCGCGTGCGCCGTCGTGATGTGATCGACCTGTTCCTCGGCACCGGCGTGGGCGCGCGGTCGTATTCGGTGATCGAACAGGGGCAGGTGAACCGCATCGTCGATGCCAAGCCCGAAGACCTGCGCGCGTATTTGGAAGAGACCGCCGGCATTTCGGTGTACCGCGAGCGGCGGCGCGAAACCCACCAGCGCCTGCACCACGCGGAAGAAAACCTCGCCCGCTTGGCCGATTTATGCGGCGAGCTCGAACGCCAACAAAACAGCCTAGAGCGCCAAGCCAAGGCTGCCGAACGCTACCGCGCACTCCAGCGCAGTCGTCGCCGCTTGCTGATCGAACACACCGCCGTGGCGCTCGCGCTGGCGGAATCGGCAGCGGCTCAGACGCACACCCAGGCCGAATCCGCCGAACAGCAGGCGCAAGCGGCGCAGCACGCCCTGCTGGCCGCCCGCTACGATCTTCGCCAAATCGACCCGCTGCGGCAGCAAGCCGAGGCACGGCAACAACAGCTCACCGCCCAGCAATTTAGCCTAGCCACCGCGCGCAGCGTTCGGCAAGGCAAAATAGGCGAACTGAGCGCACGGCTCGATGCGCTCACCCAGCAGCAACACACCGACCAACGCCGCGTCGAGCAGCTCCGCACCGAGGCGGCGCACCACGCCCAAATGCTGGCCGATCTCGCTCAATCGCGCGAGCAATTGCACAGGGAGCGCGACCACGCCGCCAACGAGCGCGCCGAACACAGCGCCGCGCTGAAGGCCGCCGACCTCGCCCTCGGCGCCGACCGCCAACAATTACACCAGGCGATGCAGCACAGTGCCGATGCCCAAAGCCAGCTCGCCGCCACCCACGCCCGGCTCGATGGGCTGGGTCAACAACTGCACCGGCTGAATCAGCACCTCGCCGCCCCGCTGCCCGATTTCAGCGCGGCGCAACACGCGCTGGACGCCGCCCAAGACGCACTGAATCACGAACTCGCGCAACTGACCACCGCGCAGCAAGTGCTCAGCGACGCGCGGCAGCACGCCCAACACGCACACGAGGCGGCGAAACACGCGCTGCATGCCGCCGAACAGGCCGCACGATGGGCGCAGGACGCCCACAGCACGCGGGACGCCGAGCGGCGCGCGCTCGACAAACTATTGAGCGCCAACACGCCCGCACACACCCCGCGCACCCGACTCATGACGCAACTCGCCCAAGCCACGGCCGACCCGTTTTGGGCGCGCGCGCTGGGCGAGATGGCCGAAGCCGACTGCGTGCCCGATCTCGACGCCCTCGCCGCCGAATGGCAGGCCAGCGGCCAGCGCCCCAAGGCAGGCTGGTGGATTAGCCCGACCGCGCCCGCTGCCGCTGCCGAGCCCCAACCCCTCATCGACCGCCCGCTCGCAGAGTATTTGACCGACTGGCAAACCACCTGCCACCGAGCCACCGATTGGACGCAGGCGATGGCGCAACGGACGCAGCTCGCGCCGGGGCATTGCTTTCTGTTTGAGGATGGCTGGCGCATCGGCCGTCATTGGCTCGGTCGTCCGTCGGATGACACCGCCGCCCACACCCTCGCGCAACACGCCCGATTGCGCGCGCTAAGCCAAGAATGTGCCGACAGCGCCCAGGCGCTAACCCAGGCTCAAGCGGCGCGCCAGCAGGCACAGCAGCAGCTTGCCGATACGCAACACGCACTTCAACAAGCAGAAGACGCCCTGCGCGCCAACGAACACGCCCGCGCGCAGCACCGGTTTGCCCAGCAAGATCAGGATCGCCAACGCGCGCAGCAGCACAAGGCGCAGACCGAGCAGACCGCCGCCCGCGCCCGACAACTCGACGAACAACACAGCCTGCGAACAGAGCAAGAGCAACGCGCGCACCGGCTGGCGCAAGAACAGAGCGCGCACGAAGCCGCAGACCGCGCACGCATCGAACAACAGGCAAAAATCCAAGACGCCGAGGCCGCCCTCACCGATCTGCGCCGGGCGGCGGGCGACGCCCAGCAGCGCCTGCAAACCGCCGAACGATCGCTCGACCGCGCCACCCATCAGCACGAAGAAACCCTGCGCGCCAGCGCCCGAAACGAAGCCGAGCGCGACCAAATCCTGCGGCGCCAGCAAGAAGCCGCCGACCGCCGCGCCCGCTGGCAAAGCGACATCGACCAACACACCGCCGAACGCGGTCAAGAAGACCAAGCGCTCGCGGCGCTCGATCACGAACTCAGCCTGATTCACACCGAACTCGCCCAACGCCACGCCGCGCAGCAGGCGGCGCAACACACCCTGAGTCTCGCCGAACAGGCGCAGGAACAGGCGCAAGCGGCCGTGCAACGCACAGTCTTGGCACGCAGCGAGGCGCAAATTCGCCAACAGCACGCCGCCGACGCGCTCGCCCAAGCCCTGCACGACGGGCAGGACGACGGCGCACCGCCGACGGCCGAGCACATCGCCACCCTCGCGGCCGACCCCGCCACCGCCGAGCGCCACGCCGCCGAACGCGCGCGATTGGACGCCGAAATTCAACGGCTGGGCGCGGTCAACCTCACCGCCATCGAAGCCTTTGCCGAAACCCGCGCCCGCAAAGACGCGCTCGACACGCAAATCGCCGATGTGCGCTCCGCCATCGAACAACTGCGCGAAGCGATTACCGTGCTCGATCGGGAAACCCGCCAGCAATTCAAAACCATTTTCGATGCCGTCAACGCCCGCCTCGAACCGTTGTTTCAACAGCTCTTTGGCGGCGGGCAGGCGCACCTTGCCCTCACTGAAGCCGAT
>DYMR01000012.1:13301-18033 GCA_020721485.1 Halothiobacillus neapolitanus
CCGATACCTTGGATGCCGGCGTACAACTGTTCGCCCGCCCCCCAGGGAAAAAAGTCACACAACTCTCCTTATTATCGGGCGGCGAACGGGCACTCACGGCCGTGGCGCTCATCTTTGCGCTGTTCGAACAAAACCCCGCGCCGTTCTGCATTCTCGACGAGGTGGACGCCCCGCTGGATGAGGCCAATGTTGGCCGGTTCTGTGGTATGGTTTCGGCCATGTCCGACCGGGTACAATTTCTGTTCATCACCCACAACAAAACCACCATGGCCAGCGCCCAAGCATTGATTGGCGTCACCATGCGCGAGGCGGGTGTATCGCGGATCGTTTCGGTCGATGTCGAACGCGCCGTCGCCCTGCTCACCCCCACGGCGCCCCACTGACCCCGGCACCACCGGATTGAAGGCTAGAGTCACACACGATGGAATCATTGCGTTGGATCTTGTTAGCGGCCGGAGTTGCCGCACTCGTTGGCATCATCTGGCTGTATTTCCGCCACAAGAGCGAGCAGGCCGTTGAACTTGGCAGTGGCCGAACGGATGCCAACCACGACGACCCCATCGACGCGCAAATTCGCCAGCACGACGAACCGCCGGCGGACGCCGAGCCCGCGCCGATGCCGGAAATCGGCGATGCCGAACTCTCGCCCGTTCGCCGGGTATCGCCACTGCTCGAATCCACACGACTAGAACCCACGCGGCTCGAACCTACATTAGATACACCGGGCGACCGACCGGAGGTTGATCCCTTTCCGATCGAACACCAGGCCCCGCGCTGGAAGCAGCCCACCTTCACCCGCACCCATCCCGACCCGCAAGAAACGGAAGGCTTCAGCGATGCCGAGGGCGTCATCGGCACTGTGCGCCGCACCGTGCTCGACACCGCCAACCCGACCAGTGGCAGCCTGTTCCGCCAGCGCCAGCCCACCCCGCATTTCAACTATCAACAAAAGCCGAAACACGGCACGGATGACCCGACCGAGCCGACCGATGCGGCGCTGCACCATGCCCCCGAACCCGTCGCCCACCAGTCCGTAGCCGTTGCACCCACGCCAGCGCCGCAGGCCGACACTCAAGCCGACACTCAAGTCATCGCCCTGCTGATCGTCCACCCCGAAGGCCGCCCCTTCCCCGGCGACGCGGTGCAAGACCTCATCGAAGATGTCGGCTTCGAATACGGCGCCTTGTCGATCTACCACTACGCCGATGAATTCGGCCAAACCCTGTTCTCGCTGATGAACGGCGTGAAGCCCGGCCTATTCAATCGCGGCGATGTGCACAGCTTCAGCACCCCCGTGCTGGCCTTATTCATGCAAATTCCGATGCCCGAACAGAGCGAAACCCTCGTGCTGGATCGGCTGATCGACACCGCCCGCGACATGGCCGAACAACTCGGCGGCGAATTGCTCGATGACCGGCGCGAACCGCTGTCGTCCGAATCCATCGACCGCTACCGCGAGCTACTCGCCAGCTAAGGGCGCGGGCGGCGGCGTCATGAGCACCTTGTCGCTGTTTCCGGGCGAGCCAGACGAACCTTCCGAGCGCGCCCGGCTCAATGCCCTGTGCGACGCACTCGAAGCGCACAACTTTGCCTACTATGTGCTCGATGCCCCGACGATCAGCGATGCCGAATACGACGCGCAACTGCGCGCGCTGCAAGACTTAGAAACCCGCCACCCCGAATGGCGCCGCGCCGATTCCCCGACGCAGCGCGTCGGCAGCCTCCAGCGCACCACCCTGTTCGCCCCGGTTCAGCACCGCGAGCCGCTGCGCTCGCTCGATAACGCCATGAATTCGGGCGATTGGGATGCGTTTTACCAACGGCTGACCCGCGCACTGAATGCCCCCGCCACCGAATCGCTGGCGTTTTGCGCCGAACCCAAATTCGACGGCCTCGCCATCAATCTGACCTACGAGAATGGCCGCCTCACCACCGCCGCCACGCGCGGCGATGGCGACACCGGTGAAGAAGTCACCCTGAATATCCGCACAGTACCGAGCGTGCCGCAGCGACTGGCGCGCGCCGTGCCGGGCCTGCTCGAAGTGCGCGGCGAAGTGGTCATGTCGCACGCCGCCTTCGCCGCCCTGAATGCCACACAACAGGCCGCCGGCGAGAAACCGTTCGTCAATCCCCGCAACGCCGCCGCCGGCTCCTTGCGGCAAAAAGACCCGCGCGTCACCGCCCGCCGCCCGCTCGAATTTTTTGCCTACGGCGTGGGCGCTTGCGCCGTGCCGCTGCCGGAGCGCCAATGGGCGCTGCTGGATTGGCTGGGCGAACTGGGCTTTCACATCAGCGACCTGCGCGCCGCTGTGCAGGGGCGCGCGGCGGTTTTGGCCTATCACGAAAAACTCCTCGCGCAGCGCAGCGGCTTGGATTTCGACATTGACGGTGCCGTGTTCAAACTCGACGACCGCGCCCACCAAGCCCGCCTCGGCCACACCGACCGCGCCCCGCGCTGGGCGATTGCCTTCAAATTTCCGGCAGAAGAAGCGCAAAGCCGACTACTGGCGGTGGATTTTCAAGTTGGGCGCACCGGCGCGCTCACGCCCGTCGCCCGCATCGAGCCGGTATTCGTCGGCGGCGTGACCGTCTCGAACATCACCCTGCACAACATCGACGAAATCCGCCGCAAAGACATCCACCTCGGCGACCACCTCATCGTGCGCCGCGCGGGCGATGTCATCCCAGAAATCGTGCGGGTGCGCCCCGAACAGCGCCCAGCGGATGCCGCTGAAATCACCCTGCCCCGCCAATGCCCCGTCTGCGGCTCTGCCGTGGTTCGACCCGAAGGCGAAGCCGTGGCGCGGTGCAGCGGCGGCCTGTTCTGCCCCGCCCAACGGCGCGAAGCGATTCTGCACTTTGCCAGCCGCAAGGCGATGAACATCGAAGGGCTGGGCGAAAAATGGGTCGAACAACTGCTCGGCGCCGGGCTCATCACCCATGTCGATGACCTGTTCCAACTCACGCCGGACGCCCTGCAACACCTGCCGCGCATGGGCGAAAAATCCGCCCACAACCTGATCGACGCCATCACCCAGGCCAAGGCCACCACCCTGCCGCGCTTTCTGTATGCGCTCGGCATTCCAGAAGTCGGCGAAGTCACCGCCGCCAGCCTCGCCGCGCATTTCGGCTCGCTAGACGCCCTAAAAGCCGCCGACCCCGCCACCCTGCAAGCCGTGCCCGATGTCGGCCCCGTGGTGGCCGAAGAAGTCCACACCTTCCTCGCCCAAACGCACAACCAAGCCATCATCGACGGCCTACTCAGCGCCGGCATCCACTGGCCCGACCCCACGCCCGCCCCGGCCAGCGCCCAACCCTTGGCCGGTCAAACCTTCGTCCTCACCGGCAGCTTGAGCCAAATGACGCGCGAAACCGCCAGCGAACGGCTGCGCGCGCTGGGTGCCAAAGTGTCCGGCAGCGTATCGGCCAAAACCACCGCCGTCATCGCCGGCGAAGAAGCGGGCAGCAAGCGCGATAAAGCCGAAGCGCTCGGCATTCCCCTGCTCGACGAAACCGCGCTGCTGGCGCTATTCGCCACACACGAAGCGCGGCAAGACTGACGCCCGCGCGCCGCGCTGCCCGCAAGCGCGCACCGGGACGATGGAATGGAACAAAGACAGTGCGGTCTTTTTTGCAACATCCTGCTAAGGTAAGCGCATCTTTATGACAGCCCCCGAATTCCCATGACCCTGCTCACACTCGACGCCATCCGCCAACTCACCGCGCCGGACATGGCCGCCGTCAACACCGTCATCGAACGCAAACTCCGCTCCGATGTCGCCCTCATCAACGAACTCTCGGCCTACATCATCCACGCGGGCGGCAAACGCTTCCGCCCGATGGTGCTCATGCTGGCCGCGCGCGCGCTGGGCGGGCGCTCGCCGTGGGCGGCGCAACTCGCTGCCGTGGTCGAACTCATCCACACCGCCACCTTGCTGCACGACGATGTCGTCGATGATTCCAGCCTGCGGCGCGGGCGCGAAACCGCCAACGCCCGCTTCGGCAACGCCGCTTCCGTGCTCACCGGCGATTTTCTCTACTCGCGCGCGTTTGAAATGATGGTCGAAGTACAAGAACCGCGCGTCATGGCCATCCTCGCCGAAGCCACCAACCGCATCGCCGAAGGCGAAGTGCTGCAACTGATGAACATGGGCGATGCCGCAGTGACCGAAGCGCGCTACATGGAAGTCATCGCCCGCAAAACCGCCACCCTGTTCGCCGCCGCCACCCAACTCGCTGCCGTGCTCGAAGGGCACGATGCCGCCACCGAAGCCGCGCTCACCGCCTACGGCCAACACCTCGGCACCGCCTTCCAACTCATCGACGATGTGCTCGACTACACCGGCGACGAAGCGCACACCGGCAAACACCTGGGCGACGACCTCGCCGAAGGCAAACCCACCCTGCCCCTCATCTACACCATGAGCCACGGCGATGCCGCCAGCGCCGACTGCGTGCGCCGCGCCATCACCGAACAAGATGCCAGCGCACTCACCGCCGTCTGCCAAGCCATTGAACAAAGCGGCGCGCTCGCCTATACTGCGCGCCTCGCGCAAAATGAGGCGGAGCAGGCCAAGGCAACCATTGCCTTTCTTCCCGAAAGCCCGTTCAAAAACGCCCTGCTTGCGCTGGCCGACATTGCCGTGGCACGAAACCACTAAATATCGGCAAAACAAACACTTCGGAGTGTGGCTCAGTCTGGTAGAGCACTACGTTCGGGACGTAGGGGTCG
>DYMR01000192.1:0-1252 GCA_020721485.1 Halothiobacillus neapolitanus
CGGAAGCCATCGACCGCATGCGCCGCTTTTGGGGCAGTGACTCGGTCGCCAGCGCACCGGGACTGAAGGCGGTTGATTTATTCGCCGCCGCCGCCGAAAGCAAAATCAAATGCCTGTGGATCATCGCCACCAACCCCGCCTTCAGTCTGCCGGACAGCGCCCGCGTGCGCGAAGCCTTAGCGCGCTGCCCGTTCGTGGTGTTGTCCGAATGCGTGGGCAGCACCGACACCGCCGCCTATGCCGATCTGCTGCTGCCCGCCACCGGCTGGGGCGAACGGGATGGCACCGTCACCAATTCCGAACGGCGCATCAGCCGCCAACGCGCCTTTTCGCCGCCGCATGGCCAAGCGCGGCACGATTGGCAGGTACTGTGCGCCGTCGCCCAGCGCTTGGGCTTCGGTGCAGCCTTCGAATTTGCCGATGCCGCCGCCGTATTCCGCGAATACGCCGCCCTCACCGCGTTTGAAAACAACGGCAGCCGCGATCTGGATTTGGGCGGCCTAAGCCAGCTCGACCGCGCCGCCTACGACGCCCTGCCGCCGACGCGCTGGCCGATTCTGGCCGATGGCAGCCAACCGGCGCTGTTCGCCGATGGCCGGTTTTTCACCCCGAACCGCCGCGCCCGCATGATCCCGATTCGCGCGCAAGGTGCGCCCTCCGCCCTTACGCCCGCCATGCCGCTGCGCCTGAACACCGGCCGGCTGCGCGATCAGTGGCACGGCATGAGCCGCACCGGCGCGGTGCCGAAACTGTTCGCCCACGAACAAGAACCCAGCCTGCGCGTGCATCCCGCCGATGCCGCCCGCCTGAAACTGCGCGGCCACCAACTCGCCCGCGTGCGCAACCGGCTCGGGCAACTGCTCGCCCGCGTGGTGCTCGATGACGGCCAACGCCCCGGCAGCCTGTTCGCGCCGATGCACTGGAACGATGGCTTTAGCCGTTCGGGCTTGGTCAACGCCCTGATTTCGCCGCACCTCGACCCGTTCTCCGGCCAGCCTGAATTCAAAACCGAGGCCGTGTGGGCAGAACCCTACCCCGCCGCTTGGTACGGCTTTGTCCTGCTGCGCCACAGCGCCGCCCTGCCGCCGCTCGCCAGCGCACCGGGCGACTACGCCGCGCGCGTCACCCAAACCGGCGGCGTGTTGCTGCATCTGGCCGGCACGCAAGACCCCGCCGTGGCCTTTGCCGAACTGAACGATTGGATCGGCACAGCGGCAACCCCGCACGCCGCCGACACCTTAGATTTTTCCGA
>DYMR01000192.1:1352-3673 GCA_020721485.1 Halothiobacillus neapolitanus
ACCCGCTCAGCCCGGAAGACCGCGCCGATTTATTGGCCGGAAAACGCGCCGGTGCGGCCGACCGCGGCCCCGTCGTCTGCGCCTGCTTCAGCGTTGGGCGGCAAACCCTGCTCGACGCCATCGCGCAACAGTCCTGCGCCGATGTCGCCGCGCTCGGCGCCTGCACCCAAGCGGGCACGAATTGCGGAGCCTGTATTCCCGAACTCAAAGCCCTGCTGGCGGCGCACCCCGCGCCACCGGTCGTGGCCACGCCCGAAGCGTAAGGAGCTTGCCATGCGTTATCTGCCTCTGTTTTTCGATCTGCACGACAAAACTTGCCTGCTGCTGGGCGCGGGGGAAGTCGCCGCGCGCAAACTCGCCCTGCTGCGCGAAGCCGGAGCGCGGGTCGAAATTGTCGCCCTGCACTGCGCGCCGGAAATCACCCATGCGCTGAACGGCGACACCGTGCGCCACCGCGCCACCACCTTTGCCGAAGCCCAGCTCGATGGCAAAGCATTGGTGATTTGCGCCACCGATGACGCCGCACTCAATGCCCGCGTGGCCGCCCACGCCCGTGCCCGCGCCATTCCGGTCAATGTGGTCGATGACCCGGAGCAATGCAGCGTGATCGTGCCCGCCATCATCGACCGCGACCCGATCACCGTCGCCGTATCCAGCGCAGGCACCAGCCCCGTGCTCGCCCGCTGGATTCGCAGCCGCATCGAAACCCTGCTGCCGCACAGTATCGGCGCGCTGGCGCAGTTCATGGGGCGGCAACGCCCGGCGGTGAAAGAGGCTCTGCCCAGCGTTGGCGCGCGCCGCCGCTTTTGGGAGCGCTTCCTCAGCGGCAGCCTGCCCGCCCAACTGGCCGCCGGACACACCGCAAAGGTCGAAACCGAATTTGCCCAGCAACTGGCCGGCAGCCCCCCGGAAACCGGGCGGGTGGTGTTGATTGGCGCCGGCCCCGGCGAGCCAGATTTGCTCACCTTTCGCGCCCTGCAACGCCTGCAAGAAGCCGATGTGATCGTGCATGATCGGCTGGTGCCGGAAGCCATCGTCGGCCTCGCCCGACGCGATGCCGAGCGCATTTATGTCGGCAAATGCCGCGACGCGCACAGCGTGCCGCAGGCCGAAATCGGCGCGCTGCTGATTCGTCTGGCGCAAGAAGGCAAGATCGTCGCGCGCTTGAAGGGCGGCGACCCGTTCATCTTCGGGCGCGGCGGCGAAGAAGCCCAAGCGCTGGCGGCGGCGGGCATTCCGTTTGAAATCGTCCCCGGCATTACCGCCGCTGCGGGCTGCGCCGCCTTCGCCGGCATCCCGCTCACCCACCGCGACCACGCGCAATCGGTGCGCTTCATCACCGGCCATACCCAAGACGGCAAGCTCAGCCTCGATTGGGCGCACCTCGCCCACGGCAAAGAAACCCTCGTGTTCTACATGGGCCTGGGCGCCACGCCAGAAATTTGCCTGCAATTACAACAGCATGGCCTACCCAGCCACACCCCCGCCGCGCTGGTCGAACACGGCACCACCGCGCGGCAACGGGTGCGCCTGGGCACGCTCGCCACCCTGCCGAGCCTCATTCACGGCGCAGCCTCGCCCTCGCTACTCATCATTGGCGAAGTCGCCGCGCTGCACGAACAACTCGCCTGGTTTCAGGGCGACCCCAGCGCGGCCTCGGCCTTTCGGGCAGAAGCCGAACAACGCCGCGCCTGCGGCTTGGCCGCCGCCGCCTGATTTTTTGCAAACATGACAACAATAACAATGAGTTAAGACGCGACCCTTCGCTTTCACCTTGAGGAACCCATCATGTCCGAGCAACTTTCTAGCGACTATGTCAAACCGAACGAACTGGCCAAAGCCCTGGTTGATGCCGGGGAATCCAAGGTTCGCCTCTCCACCCGCGACACCCTGATTCGCGCCTACATGGCGGGCGCGATTTTGGGGCTGGCGGCGATGTTCGCCATCACCGTGACCATCAATACCGGCTCGCCGCTCACTGGTGCGCTGCTGTTCCCCGTCGGGTTCATCCTGCTGTATTTATTGGGTTTTGATCTACTCACCGGCGTGTTCATGCTGGTGCCGCTCGCCCTGCTCGACCGCCGCCCCGGCGTCACCGTCAAGCAAGTGCTGCGCAACTGGGGGCTGGTGTTCGTCGGCAACTTCGCCGGCGCAGTCACGGTCGCGTTCATGATGGCGTTCATCCTCACCTTCGGCTTCACCACCAACCCCGGCGCCATCGCGGAGAAGGTCGGCCACATCGGCATGGCGCGCACGCTGGGCTATGAATCGCACGGCACGCCGGGCTGGTTCACCATTTTCATGCGCGGCATTTTGTGCAA
>DYMR01000013.1 GCA_020721485.1 Halothiobacillus neapolitanus
CGGGATTTTTCCGGTTACCGGATCGATGCGGCGCTGATGGCGCAGGCCGCGCCTGATGCCTTGTTCATGCACTGCCTGCCGGCGTATCGCGGCGAAGAAGTGTCCGGCGAAGTGCTCGACGGCCCGCAAAGCGTGGTGTGGGATGAGGCCGAGGCGCGCTTGCACACGCAAAAAGCGCTGCTGGAATTTTTGATTTTGGGCGATGTCACGGTCTGAGGCGGGGCGCGGCAGATGGACGATACAGCGGCACCACGGCTCAATTCCCAACAAGTGTTAGTGCAAGGTTTGCGCCACGCGGTGCCCTATATTCGGGAGCACGACGGCAAGGTGTTTGTGCTGGCGTTTGGTGGCGAGGCATTGGATGCGCCGCAATCGTTTGAGCGCGTGGTGCGCGATTTGGTTCTGCTGGCCGATTTGGGCGTGCGGCTGGTGCTGGTGCCGGGGGCTCGGCCACAAATCAATCGTCGCTTGGCGCAGGTCGGCATCGAACCCAAATTCCACGCCGGGTTGCGCATTACCGAATGGGCGATGGTGGACCCGGTGACGGAGGCGGTCGGCGCGCTCCAGTTCGATTTGTTGTCTTGGCTGTCTACGCGCTTGAGTCTCGCGGCGGGTCAAGGGCTGGCGCAGCGGGTACTGACCGGCAACTTCATCACCGCCAAACCCATGGGCATTATCGACGGCGTCGATCTCGGCTTTACCGGCGTGGTACGCCGGGTCGATGTCGAGGGGATTCGCGATGCCCTCGGTGACGGCTCAATCGTGGTGCAGAGCAACCTCGGTTTTTCGCCCACCGGCGAACTGTACAACCTGCGCGCGGAGGAGGTAGCGGAAGCCATCGCCGTCAGCTTGGGCGCGGATAAATTGATTTTCCTGACCGATCCACTGGATGACCTGCCGTCCGTGATGAGTTTGGCGGAAGTGCGCCAACTGTTGTCGGGCGCCAAAGAGGCGTTATCGGATGAATTCCGCCTGCACCTCGACAGCGCCGTGCGGGCGTGCAGCAAGGGCGTGGATCGGGTGCATTTGGTGGATCGGGAAGACGACGGCGCCTTGCTGGTGGAACTGTTCACCCGCGAAGGCTGCGGCACGCTCATTTCCGCCGAACCTTTCGAGCGCGTCCGCGATGCCCAACCCGATGATATTGGTGCGATTCTTTCCCTGATCGAGCCGCTGGAACAAGCCGGCGTGTTGGTGCGCCGCTCGCGCGAGCAGCTCGAATTGGAGATCGACCGATTCGTGGTGATTGAACGCGATGGCGACATCATCGGCTGCGCGGCGCTGTATCCGTTTTTGTCGGATGGCACGGCGGAAATCGCCGCCCTCGTGGTGGATCCGATTTATCAACGCGGTGGCCGCGCCGGGCGGTTGCTGAGCTTTCTGGAAGCGCGCGCACGCGGGCTGGGGTTGTCGTCGGTCTTTTTGCTTTCGACCCAAACCATGGCGTTTTTCAAGGAAAAAGGCTTTATTCCCGAAAGCCTGCACAATCTGCCGGCCGCCCGCCAAGCGCTGTACAACCTCAAACGCAACTCGCAAATTTTTCGCAAACCCCTGTGAGCGAGCCCTCAAACCCGACGGATTTGATGGGGTTCGCCGCTCCGGCTGAAAACCGACTGGCCGACACGCATGCTCATGCACATGCACATGCTCATGCTCATGCTCATTGGCGGCAGCGCGTGGTGCGGGTGGCTCATTCGCCGGAGGATGGCGCCGAGGGTTTCTGCGCTTCGAGTCAGGCTGTCGCGGGCTTGCTGCCCGCGTTGGACTTGGAACCCGTGCCGGCGCAGGCGGTACCGCCCGAACAATTTTCTCTGAGGCAAGCGGGCGACGGCTGGGCGTTATGGCCGCCCACCGAGTCCAAGGCGTATGGTCGTTTGCCGTTGCGGATCGACTTTGTCCACGATGCGCGGTTCAGCACCCCGCTCACCCTAAAAGAACCCTTGGCGCGCGCGGTCGGCATGAAATCCGGTCAGCGGCCACCGATTATTGATCTGACGGCAGGGCTGGGGCGGGATGCTTGGGCTCTCGCCAGCATCGGCTGTTCTGTGCAGGCCTTTGAACGCCACCCCTTAATTCACTTTCTGCTGGCCGATGCCTTGGCGCGGGCGCGGCAACATCCCGCCACGGCGACAATTGCCGAGCGCATTCACCTGCATCAGGGGGCCGCGCACACTCAGCCCGATGCGCTCAATGGCCTGCGGGCGGAAACGGTTTGGTTGTTCGATCCCATGTTTCCACCACGCCAAAAATCGGCGGAGGTGAAAAAAGAGATGCGGATTTTTGCCGCCTTGATTGGCGCAGATACGGATGCCGAATCGGTGCTGAGCTGGGCACGAAGCCAATCGGGTGCGCGCTGGGTGGTGAAACGCCCGCATCATGCGACGCCTTGGGCGGCGCATTGCCCCGACTTTACCGTCGAGAGTGCCCGCATCCGCTTTGATGTGTTTTTACCCCGGCGGGGTGCGGCATCAACATCAACAGGGCATCCGTTGTCGGAGGAATTTTCCGGTCAATAAAAAACGCCGGGCTAGCCCGGCGTGATTGATTGCGGTGTTCGACACCTGAAGGGCATCTCTGTTGGCTCTGTGGCCAACGAGATGCGGGCAGATTATTGACCTGCGCCTTCGGTGGTCACAACAACGCGGCGGTTTTGTGCGCGGCCAGCCGCAGTTTTGTTGGTCGCAACCGGATCGGCTTTGCCCATGCCAACGGTTTCGATTTTGCTGGCCGGAACATTGTGCGCTTCGAGGTATTTAGCCACGGTGTTCGCACGGCGTTGGGACAGGCCGAGGTTGTACTGCACGGTGCCGATGCTGTCGGTGTAGCCCACAACTTTGATTTTCGCGATGGCGTTCATGTCGCCCATTTCGCTAACCAATTTGTCGAGTGCTTGCTTGCCCGCCGGCTTGAGCGCGTACTTGTCGAAATCGAAGTAGGTGTCTGCCGTCAGGGTGACGGTTTTCATGACCGGAGCGGGCGGCGGCTCAACCAGTGCGGCCGGAGCAGCAGCGGCTTTCTTCTTGATCAGATCCGGGTCGCATTGCGGCAGCGCGGTTTCTGCGTTCAGAACGCCATGGTTGTTGTGGACGCAATGGCCGAACGGGGTCATCACCACTTTGCCTTCGCTATCGAAAACATAGGGTGAAGCCGGTTTTTGGTCGGCAAAAGCTTGGCCAGAGAATGCAACAGCGGCGAGAACGCCGGCAGCGAGGACGGTGAGTTTTTTCATCGGTAAGGTCTCCTTGTTCAGAAATCGACTCATGAGGATGATCAGCATGACGCGGCATTCATTATGCCCGATTCGCTTGTTAAAAGTAGCCGGACGGGTCAGTTCGGTGGGGGATGGACAGGATTTTCGCGCTGTAAATTCCCTTCATGGTGCAATCGGCGGGCGGATGGTTAGGAAATATTCAGCGGTAGGAATCGGGTTGAATTAGGCGAAAGGGGGTTAAAGCACTGTAACTTAATGTAATTCAACAAGTATTGATTGTGGATTCATGCGGGCGGGTACGCGCGGCTTTCGGTGGGTCGGTTTGTTGCTCTGATGCAACATCAGTGGCGTAAGGGATACAAGGATCGGCTCATCTCGGTGCAGTTGGGTTGTTTGGTCGGCGTGCGCGGTTTGAATTCTGATGACGCACGGCGCGGCGTCTTGATCTTGTGATAAAATCTTCGCTCTTTTGCTTGGGTGGTTGCTGGCGTGATTTTCCGGTCTCGTTCATCGCATAGATGAGCGGGGTTCGGGCAAGGATGCTGTGGCTGACCGGTTGACGCTGCAAGGTTTGTTTAATGTCTGAGTTTGCGCAAGAGATATTCAAGGTCAATCTCGAAGACGAGATGCGCCGTTCCTATCTTGATTATGCGATGAGCGTGATCGTGGGGCGCGCCCTGCCGGATGCCCGTGATGGCCTGAAGCCCGTGCATCGCCGGGTGATGTTCGCCATGCGCGAGCTGGGCAACGACTGGAATAAGCCCTACAAAAAATCGGCGCGTGTCGTCGGTGATGTGATCGGTAAATACCATCCGCACGGCGATTCGGCGGTGTACGACGCGCTGGTGCGCATGGCGCAAACCTTCTCGATGCGCTACCCGCTGATCGATGGTCAGGGTAACTTTGGTTCGGTGGATGGCGATGCGCCGGCCGCGATGCGGTACACCGAAGTGCGCATGGCGAAGATCGCGCATGAGCTTCAAGCCGATCTCGAAAAAGAAACCGTTGATTTTATTGATAACTACGATGGTTCCGAAAGCGAGCCCTCGGTGTTTCCTGCGCGCTTCCCGAATTTGTTGGTGAACGGTTCTTCCGGTATTGCGGTTGGCATGGCGACGAACATTCCGCCGCACAACCTCACGGAAATTTTGGACGCCACCATCGCGCTGATTGATGAGCCGGGGGTGGATGATGAAGCGCTGCTGGCCTTGGTGCCGGGGCCGGATTTCCCGACGGCGGGCATCATCAATGGCGCGGCGGGCATTCGTGAGGCGTATCTCACGGGTCGCGGTCGCGTGGTGATGCGGGCGCGGGCGGAATTTGAGGAGGACGAGCGCACCAGCAAAGCCAGCATCATCGTGACGGAATTGCCGTATCAGGTGAATAAGGCGCGCTTGATCGAGCGCATTGCCGAGCTGGTGCGCGAGAAAAAACTCGAAGGCATTACCGAATTGCGCGATGAGTCCGATAAGGATGGCATGCGCGTCGTGATTGAGCTGCGTCGCGGCGATTTGCCGGATGTGATGCTCAATAACCTATATCAGCAAACCCAGATGCAGAGCGTGTTCGGCATCAACATGGTCGCCTTGGTCGATGGCCAACCGCGTACCTTGGGTCTGCGCGATATTTTGTCGGTGTTTTTGCGCCATCGTCGGGAAGTGGTGACGCGGCGGACGGTGTTCGATTTGCGCAAAGCCCGCGAGCGCGCGCACATTCTGGAAGGCTTGGCGGTGGCGCTGGCGAATATCGACGAGATGATCGCCCTGATTAAGGTGGCGCCGAATCCGGCCGATGCGCGCGATGCCTTGATGGCGCGGGATTGGGCATCTGGCCTGGTGCAAACCTTGCTCGATCGTGCCGATTCCGCCGCATCCCGCCCCGAAGGCTTGCCGCTGGAACTGGGCTTGCAATCGAATCAACGCTACCGCTTGTCGCATGAGCAGGCCAGCGCGATTCTGGAAATGCGTCTGAACCGGTTGACCGGTTTGGAGCAGGACAAAATCATTGATGAATACCGCAGTCTGCTGGAAAAAATCATTGATTTGCTGGATATTTTGCGTTCAGAAACCCGCTTGATGCAGGTCATTCGCGATGAGTTGCTGGCGCTGCGGGAAGAGTACGGCCAGCCGCGCCGCACCGAAATCGTGTTCGATTACGAAGATTTGTCTATTGAAGATTTAATCGCCGAAGAAGACCGCGTGGTGACGCTCTCGCGCGAGGGCTACATCAAAACGCAATCGCTGAGTGAATACCAAAGCCAGCGGCGCGGCGGGCGCGGCAAATCGTCCACCCGCATGAAAGACGAGGATGTCATCGAGCGCTTGATGGTGGCCAGCACCCACGCTTGGGCGCTGCTGTTCACCAACTTGGGTCGGGTGTATTGGCGCAAGGTGTATCAGCTACCACAGGGCGCGCGCGGCGCGCGCGGCCGGCCGATCGTCAATATTCTGCCGTTGCAAGAAGGTGAGTGGGTCAACGCGATGTTGCCGGTGCGCGAATTCGTGGACGATCACTACATTTTCTTTGCCACGGCGAGCGGCCAGGTCAAGAAAACCCCGCTGGCGGATTTCTCGCGCCCGCGTCAAGCCGGCATTATTGCGATTGATTTGCGCGAAGACGACCGCTTGGTCGGCGCGGCGCTGACCGATGGCGCGCGCGAGCTGATGCTGTTCAGCGATGCCGGCAAATCCATCCGTTTCCATGAAGAAGATGTGCGTTCGATGGGGCGCACGGCGGGCGGTGTGCGCGGCATTCGGATGGATGAAGCGCAGAAGGTTATGTCATTGATCGTGGTCGGGGAAGGTCAGGTGCTGACTGCGACCGAAAACGGCTACGGCAAACGCACGCCAATCGAAGATTTTCCGCTGCAAGGCCGAGGCGGGCAAGGCGTGATCGCGATTCAGACCAGTGATCGCAACGGCACCTTGGTGGGCGCGGCGTTGGTGCAGGATGCCGACGAAGTGATTCTGATTTCCAATGCCGGTACACTCGTGCGCACGGAAGTTGGCCAGATTTCCTCGGTGTCGCGCAACACGCAGGGCGTGATTTTGATTCGTCTGAGCGAAGGCGAGAAATTGGTGCAGTTGGCCGCTGTGGCGGGCGTGGCGGGGGAGGCCGATGAAGAATCGGCGGATTCTGCGGAATAATTTTTAGATTTGATTCAATAAATCGGGTGGGAAGTAATCATGGCGCGTGTATTTAATTTTGGTGCAGGCCCTGCGGTATTGCCGGAAGAGGTTCTGAAGAAGGCGCAAGCCGAGATGCTGGACTGCGATGGCACGGGCATGTCGGTGATGGAAATGAGTCATCGCGGCAAGAAATTTGTCGCCATCGCGGAAAAGGCCGAGGCCGATTTGCGCACGCTGATGAGCATTCCCGAGAACTATAAAGTGCTGTTCCTGCAAGGCGGCGCCTCGTCCCAGTTCGCGATGATTCCCCTGAACCTGAAATCACGCGGCGATGGCTCGGCGGATTATTTTAATACCGGTCATTGGTCGGAAAAGGCCGTGGCCGAAGGCAAGCGCTACATCAAAATGACTGTGGTTGCCGACACCAAGCCGAGTAAATACACCGAAGTGCCGGCGGCGGGTTCCTACGGTTTGAACCCGAACGCGGCGTATGTGCATTACACCCCGAACGAAACCATCGCCGGGGTCGAGTTCGATTACATTCCGCAAACCGGCGATGTGCCGTTGGTGGCGGATATGTCCTCCACCATTCTGTCCCGTCCGGTGGATGTGTCGAAATTCGGCATCATTTACGCCGGGGCGCAGAAAAACATTGGCCCCTCTGGGCTGACCATCGCCATCGTGCGCGAGGATTTGATCGGTCATGCCGGCAGTGATGTGCCGGTGATGTTCGATTACAAAACCCACGCCGACAACGGTTCGATGTACAACACGCCGCCAACCTACGGCTGGTATATCGCCGGTCTGGTGTTCGAGCACATGCTGGCCAAAGGCGGCATTGCCGCAATGGCGGAAACCAATGCGCGCAAGGCGAAAAAGCTGTACGACGCCATCGACCACAGCAACGGTTTTTACCGCAACCCGGTGGCCGTGAACGCCCGTTCGTGGATGAATGTGCCGTTCATCCTCAAAGATGAGGCGCTGGATAAGCCGTTCTTGGCTGAATCCGAAAAAGCCGGTTTGTCCGCGCTGGCCGGACACCGTTCAGTCGGCGGCATGCGCGCCAGTATTTACAACGCCATGCCGGAAGCCGGGGTGGATGCCCTGATCGCCTTCATGCATGACTTCGCTCAGCGTCACGGTTAATTTTTGCGAGAGAACAACGATGTACAACATTCATACCCTCAATGCGATTTCTTCTAAAGGCACCGATCGTTTGCCGACCGCGCAGTATGCCGTGGGCGCGCCGCTGGAACAGGCGGATGCCATTCTGGTTCGCTCTGCCAAGATGCACGACATGAGTTTGCCCGCCTCCGTGCTGGCCATTGGCCGCGCCGGGGCTGGGGTCAACAACATTCCCGTCGAGAAAATGAGCGAGCAAGGCGTGGTGGTCTTCAACGCGCCGGGCGCCAATGCCAATGCTGTGAAAGAACTGGTGATGGCCGGCATGCTGATGTCGATTCGCAACCTCGGCGCCGCCTGGGATTTCGCCCGTGGCTTGACCGGCACCGATGAAGAAATTCACAAAGCGGTCGAAGCGGGCAAGAAAGATTTCGTCGGTTTCGAGTTGCCGGGTCGCACCTTGGGCGTGATCGGTTTGGGCGCGATTGGGGTGCGCGTGGCGAATGCCGCTCGCGCCCTCGGCATGCGCGTGATCGGCTTCGATCCGGGCATCAGCATCGAGCGCGCCTGGGAGTTGTCGCCAGAAGTGCATCAAGCCACCAGCGTGGATGAAGTGCTGGCCAAGGCCGATTTCGTCAGCTTCCATGTGCCCCTGATCGACGCCACCCGCAACCTCATCAATGCCGAGCGCTTGGCGTTCATGAAGGACAATGTCGTGGTGCTGAACTTCGCCCGTGAAGGCATCGTCGATGAAGCCGCCATGGTCGCTGCGCTGGATGCGGGCAAGGCACACGCCTATGTGTCTGACTTCCCCGGCAATTTGACCAAAAACCACCCGCGCTGCCTGACTTTCCCCCACCTCGGTGCTTCTACCGGTGAAGCGGAAGACAACTGCGCGATCATGGTGGCCGATCAAATCAAAGACTACCTGGAAAACGGCAACATCCGGAATTCCGTGAACTTCCCGGAGGTGCGCATGACTCGTTCTGGCGCGCAACGGCTGGCGATTGCCAACCGCAACATGCCGGACATGGTCGGTCAAATCTCCCACATTCTCGGCCAAGCGGGTGTCAACATCGAGCGCTTGATGAACGAGTCCCGCAAGCAGCTCGCGTACACCTTGATCGATGTCAGCACGCCGATCAGCGATGCCGCACTGGCACAACTGCGGGCGATCAACGGCGTGTTGCGGATTCGCGTGATCTAAGCCGATGTCGTCCCAGACGATGCCCGACGCGCCGCCGGAGCCAGATTGGTCGCAATTGACCACGCTGCCCGAGGTGCGTGAACAGATTGATGCGCTCGATGCGGAACTGATTCGACTCATTTCCCGTCGGGCGCGTTTGGCAGAGCGGGTGGCCGAAATCAAATCGGCCAGCCACGAGCCGCACAGCTCGTTCTATCGCCCAGAACGCGAAGCACAGGTCTTGGCGCGCGTGCGCGAAAAAAATCCGGGGCCCTTGCCCGGTGATGCCTTGGTCTGGTTGTTTCGCGAAATCATGTCTGCCTGTTTGGCCTTGGAGAAACCGCTGACGGTCGCCTGTTTGGGGCCGATCGGTACTTTTTCTGAGCAAGCGGCGCTGATGGCCTTTGGTCATGGCGCGGTGCGGCAGTTCGAGCCGGGCATCCCCGAAGTTTTTCGGGCGGTGGCCGCCGGGGCGGTGGATTTTGGCGTAGTGCCGGTCGAAAATTCTACCGAAGGCAGCGTGACACAAACCTTGGATGCGTTGGCGTTTGGGGGCTGGGCTTCGGTGCAAATTTGCGGTGAACTCACGCTAAAAATCGAGCATCAACTGCTGGCGTTGCAGAATACCGAGCGCGGCTCGCCGGTGGAAATCGTCTCGCATGCGCAGTCGTTGGCGCAGTGCCGCGAATGGTTGGATGTGCATTATCCCGCTGTGCCGCGCCGTGCGCTGTCTAGCAACAGCGAGGCCGCGCGCTTTGCGGCGCACAATCCGGGGGTGTTCGCCATCGCGCCGTTGCGTGCCGCCGAGCCGTATGGTTTGGTCGTTGTGGCGGCGAACATTCAAGACAGCGTGTTCAATACCACGCGCTTTGTGGTGATTGGGCGCGATGCGGTGCCGCCCTCGGGTCGGGATAAAACCTCGCTGATGCTTTCGGTCAACAACGAGCCGGGTGCCTTGGCGCGGCTGCTGGCGCCGCTGGCCGATGCGGGCATTGATGTCACGCGGGTGGAATCTCGCCCCGCGCGGGATCGCCCCTGGGAATATGTGTTTTTCATCGACTGCGAGGGGCATGCGACCGATCCGGCCTTAGCGGCAGCACTCACGGCCATGCGGCCGTTTTGCAGCGCGCTGCGGGTGTTGGGCGCGTATCCTCGGGCGGTTTTTTTGCCGGAAACTTAATCCACTTGAATCCCTGCGATACCCCCTCCCCCTGGATGGGGGAGGGATGGGGTGGGGGTGGAAAGCCCGTGCTGGATCAACGGATGCCCGTTTCCGAAACGGAATTGGCCGTGAATCAAATGTTTATTAAGTCGTTGAAATTCTGTGGGTAGTCCGGTCGAATGACCTGCGGTGTTGCGTGGAAGTGAGTTTGAACATGTCTGATGCGTTGCCGGTCGCCGAAGCGGCCTTGGGGTATGTCTGCGCCATTTCGCCCTATGTCACGGGTAAGCCGATCGAGGCGGTGGCGCGGGAATTTGGTCTGACCGACATCATCAAACTGGCGTCCAATGAAAATCCGCTCGGTGCCAGCCCGAAGGCGCAAGCGGCGCTGCGGGAACTGCCCGCGCTGCATCTGTATCCCGATGGCGGCGGTTTTGCGCTCAAGCAGGCGATTGCCGAACGCTTCGCCGTGCCGCCCGAGGGCATCGTGCTGGGCAATGGTTCCAACGATCTGCTCGAACTGGCGGCGCGGGCCTATTTATCGCCCGGCACCAATGCCGTGTTTTCCGCGCATGCGTTTGCGGTGTACGCGCTGGCCACGCAGGCGGTGGGCGCTGCCGCAAAGGTGGTGCCCGCCCTGCCGCCGGATCATCCGCAGATGCCGTATGGCGCGGATTTGCCCGCCATGCAGGCGGCGATTGATGAGCACACGCGCGTCGTCTTTCTGGCCAACCCGAACAATCCCACCGGCACTTGGGTCGATGCCCCCGCGCTGGAAGCGTTTGTCGCGGCGGTGCCAAGCCGCGTGCTGATCGTGCTGGATGAAGCCTACAGTGAATATGTGCCGCCCGAATGGTTTGCCGATGGCCGCTTCCCCGATGGCTTGGCCTTGGCGAAACGCTACCCGAACATTTTATTGACCCGCACCTTCTCGAAAATTTACGGCTTGGCCGCGCTGCGCGTGGGTTTTGGCTTGGCGCATCCCTCGGTGGCGGCGATTTTGGAGCGCGTGCGGCAACCCTTCAATGTCAATGCGTTGGCGCAGCACGCGGCGGTTGCCGCTTTGGCCGATGAGGCGTTTATTGAGCGCAGCCGCGCTGTGAATGACGCGGGTTTGCAGGATTTGCAGGCCGCATGCGCCACGCGCGGCTGGTCGGTCATCCCCTCGCGCGCCAATTTTGTCACCGTTCACTTGGGCGTTCCGGCAGGCCGGGTGTTCGACGCGCTTTTGCGCGAAGGCGTCATTATTCGCCCGCTGGGCGGCCAGCTCGACACGGGCGGGCTGTCTTGCTTTGTGCGAATTACCGTGGGTACGGCGGCGCAAAACGCGCGCGTCATCGCGGCGTTGGATCGGGTGTTGCCCGCGTTGAAGGCGGCACCGTGACGCCGTTACGCATCGAACGGCTGGCGCTGATCGGCTTGGGGCTGATCGGCGGTTCATTGAGTTTGGCGTTGAAATCGGCCGGCGTGGTCGGCGAAGTGGTGGGCTACAGCCGTCAACTGCCGACGCGGTTGCGCGCGCAAGAATTGGGTTTGATCGACCGCGCCGTCGATTCGGTGGCGGCAGCGGTGCACGGGGCGGATGTCGTGTTCGTCGCCACGCCGGTGCAGGCGATGGCGGGCGTGTTCGCCGATCTCGCGCCCGAGCTATCGCCGACGGCGTTGATGACCGACGGCGGCAGCGTCAAAGGCGCGGTGGTGGCCGCCGCGAAATCCGCGTTGTCTGCGGCGCAGTGGGCGCAGTTCGTGCCGGGGCACCCGATTGCGGGCACCGAACACAGCGGGCCGGATGCCGCATTCGCCACGCTGTATCACAACCAACGGGTCATTTTGACGCCGCTGCCGGAAAATTCCCCGGCGCTCGTGGCGCGTGCCGAAACGATGTGGCACACGGCGGGGGCGGTGGTCGAACGGATGACGGTGCAGCATCACGATCATGTGTTGGCGGCGACCAGCCACCTGCCGCATCTGGCCGCGTTCGGCATGGTCAATGCGCTGGCACGGTTGGAGGAACGCTACGAAGTGTTCCGGTATGCCGCCGGCGGATTTCGGGATTTCACCCGCATTGCCAGTTCCGATCCGGTGATGTGGCGCGATATTTGTCTCGCCAACCGTGGGGAATTGCTGCCCATGCTGGATCACTATCTGGCCGAACTGACCCAGTTGCGCGCGTGGATCGACGCGGGCGATGCCCCGGCGATTGAGCAACAATTCGCCGAAGCCAAAGCGGTGCGCGATGCCTTGTATCGCCCGCCAGCTGCCCGCTAATTCAACAACTTACACTAGATTTTTTGGGATTGACCATGCAGCACAACCCGCCTGCGACCACCTACACCACCGCCCCCATGCAGCGCCCCTTATCGGGCGAGATTCGCGTGCCGGGGGATAAATCCCTATCGCATCGCTCGATCATGCTCGGCGCGCTGGCTGAGGGGGTGACCGAAATCACCGGCTTTTTGCAGGGCGAAGACAGCCTCAATACCCTGCGCTGCTTTCGCGCGATGGGCGTCCCCATCAGCGAGCCGTGCGACGGATTCGTGCGGGTAGAAGGGGTGGGGCTGCATGGGTTGAAGCCGCCCGCCGCGCCGCTGTATGTCGGCAATTCCGGCACCTCGATGCGCCTGATGGCCGGAATCTTGGCCGGCCAAGCGTTCGATACGGTGTTGACCGGCGATGAATCGCTGTCCCGTCGCCCGATGAAGCGCGTCATCGACCCCTTGACCCAAATGGGCGCCGTCATCGAATCGGCCGAGGGTCGTTCGCCGCTCACCATTCGTGGCGGGCAATCCTTACGCGCCATCGACTATGTGCTGCCGATGGCCAGCGCCCAGGTGAAATCCTGCGTGCTCTTGGCGGGTTTGTACGCCGCCGGACAAACCTGCACCACTGAACCCGCGCCCACGCGCGATCACACCGAGCGCATGCTGACCGGCTTTGGCTATGCCGTGGCACGAGACGGCGCCCGCGCCTGCGTCACCGGCGGCGGCGCGCTCACCGCCCGCGCGATCGATGTGCCCGCCGATATTTCCTCCGCCGCATTTTTCCTTGTTGCCGCCTCGATTGCGCCGGGTGCAGACCTGACCTTGCGGCATGTCGGCATGAACCCCACCCGCACCGGCGTGATCGACATTTTGCGGCTGATGGGCGCGGACATTACCGTCGAAAACCCGCGCGAAGCGGGTGGCGAGCCGGTCGCCGATCTGCGGGTCAAAAGCGCGCCGCTCCATGGCATCACTATTCCTGAGGCCTTGGTTCCCTTGGCGATTGATGAATTCCCGGTGTTGTTCGTGGCGGCCGCCTGCGCCACGGGTCGCACCGTGTTGACCGGGGCAGAAGAACTGCGGGTCAAAGAATCCGACCGCATCGCCGTGATGGCCGATGGCCTCAGCGCGCTGGGCGTGGCGGCGCAAGCCACCGCAGACGGCATGATTATTGACGGTGCCGGGGCGTGCGCCCTGCCGTTCGGCAGCGCACGGATTGATTGCCAAGGCGACCACCGCATCGCCATGGCCTTCGCGGTGGCCGGTTTGCGTGCGGCGGGCACCATCACCATCGATCATTGCGAATTTGTCGATACCTCGTTTCCGGGCTTCGCCGCGTTGTTTCAACAGGTGGGCGGCGGATTGACGGTCAGCGAGTTGACGGCATGAGTGCCGTCGGCGAGATTCCGGTCGTCACCATTGACGGGCCGAGCGGCTCGGGCAAGGGCACGCTGGCGCGGCGCATTGCCGCCCAGTTGGGGTTTCACCTGCTCGATTCGGGCGCGATTTACCGGCTCACCGCCTTGGCGGCAGCGCGGGCGGGCGTGGCGTTGGACGCGCCGGCGGTGGTGCGCGTGGCCGAAACGCTGGACGCGCAGTTCCTGCCGGATGGGTCGATTCTGTTGGCGGGCGAGTGCGTCGATGGCGTCTTGCGCACCGAGCAAACCGGCGCGATGGCCTCGCAAATTGCCGCTCGCCCCGAGGTGCGCGCCGCGTTATTTGACCGTCAAAAAGCCTTTGCGCAAGCGCCGGGGCTGGTGGCAGATGGTCGCGACATGGGCACCGTGGTTTTTCCTGATGCACCCGCCAAAATTTTTCTGGATGCCAGTGCCGAAATTCGTGCGGAACGGCGGTATAACCAGTTGATCGGGAATGGCTTCGATGCTAAATTGCCCGCCCTCATTGCGGAGATCCGCGAGCGGGATCAGCGGGATCGCACCCGCGCCGTGGCGCCTTTGGTGCCGGCGGCCGATGCGTTGGTGATGGATTCCTCCGCGTTATCGATCGAGACGGTCGAGGCGCAGGTGATGGCGTTCATCTTGACCCGAGGACTGAACAAAGCGCATTGATGGTCAATGCGCTGGCTTGCCAACCCAAGGATGCGGACTGGCAATTTTTTTGACCGACACGACAGACATCACGGAGCGTCTGATCGTTTTTTGGAAACTACCCACCCATGTCAACCGTTATTGAAAGTTTTGCCGATCTGTTTGAAGAGAGCCTGAAAAATGCAGAAATGCAAACCGGCTCGATCATCGAAGGCACCGTCGTTGCCATCAACCACGATGTGGTGGTGATTGACACCGGCCTGAAATCTGAAGGCGTGATTCCTGCCGCCGAATTCCTCGACGAAAATGGTCAAATGACCGTCAAAGTCGGCGATAAAGTCGATGTGGCACTGGAATCCGTAGAAGATGGGTTCGGCGAAACCAAACTCTCCCGCGAGAAAGCCCTGCGCGCCCGTGCTTGGACTGCGCTGGAAAAATCCTTCAAAAACGAAGAAATCGTCACTGGCCGCATCACCGGCAAAGTCAAAGGCGGCTTCACGGTTGAAATGGGCGAAATTCGCGCCTTCTTGCCGGGTTCGTTGGTCGATGTGCGTCCGATCCGCGACACCACCTACCTCGAAGGCAAAGATGTCGAGTTCAAGATCATCAAACTCGACCAAAAACGCAACAATGTCGTGGTTTCCCGCCGCGCCGTGGTCGAGCAAGAATACAGCGCCGAACGCGATGCGCTGCTCGACCAACTGCAAGAAGGCATGGTGCTGCGCGGCGTGGTTAAAAACCTCACCGATTACGGCGCATTCCTCGACTTGGGCGGCATCGACGGCCTGTTGCACATCACCGACATGGCGTGGAAACGCGTCAAGCATCCGTCGGAAGTCGTCAACATTGGCGATGAAGTGGATGTCAAAGTCCTCAAATTCGACCGTGATCGCAACCGCGTATCGCTGGGCATGAAACAAATGGGCGACGATCCGTGGAGCGACCTCGCGCGCCGCTTCCCGATCAGCAGCCGCATGTTCGGTAAAGTCACCAACCTGACCGATTACGGCTGCTTTGTCGAAATCGACAACGGCGTCGAAGGCTTGGTGCATGTGTCCGAAATGGATTGGACCAACAAGAATGTGAACCCCGGCAAGGTGGTTTCAGTCGGTGATGAAGTCGAAGTCATGATTTTGGACATCGACGAAGAGCGCCGCCGCATCTCCCTCGGCATGAAACAATGCCAAGCCAATCCTTGGGATGCGTTTGCCGCCACCCATCAGAAAGGCGACAAAGTCAGTGGTCAGATCAAATCCATCACCGATTTTGGCGTGTTCATCGGCTTGGAAGGCGGCATCGATGGCCTCATCCACTTGTCCGATCTGTCTTGGAACGAGCCGGGTGAAGAAGCCGTGCGTCAATTCAAGAAAGGCGAAGAAATCGAGGCCGTGGTTATCGCCATCGACCCCGAGCGCGAGCGCATTTCTCTCGGCTTGAAGCAATTGGAAAGCGATCCGATTGGCCAATACAGCAACGATACCCAGAAAGGCAAAATCGTCACCGGCACCGTGCGTGAAGTTGATGCACGGGGTGCGGTGGTGGATTTGGGTAACGGCGTGGAAGGCTACCTGCGCGCTTCCGACATCGCCCGTGAACGCATCGACGATGCCCGCACCGTGCTCAACGCCGGGGATGCGGTAGAAGCGAAAGTCATGGGGATCGACCGGAAAAATCGCATGGTGAGCCTGTCGATCCGCGCCAAAGATTCGCAAGAAGAATCCGAAGCGATGGAAGAACTGAGCCGCAATACCGTCAGCGCCCCGACGCTGGGTGATCTGCTCAAAGAGCAAATGAATCGCGGCGAGTAATCGCCCGAGTTCGGGCAATGCCCAACGCCATCAGCCGATGGCGTTTTTGTTTGCCCCACCAATCTCGTGCCTCGGCGCGGGATTGGCATCCCGAACCGGTGCGAGTCGCGGGTTCGGGATGCCTCATCAAAAACAATACAAAGGATGCAGGAATGACCAAGTCTGAACTGATTGAACTACTGGCGGATCGGCAAAAATACCTGTCCGTGCGCGACATCGACACTTCCGTGAAACTGATGCTCGATGAGCTGATTACCGCCATGTCGCGGGGTGAGCGCGTCGAAATTCGCGGCTTCGGCAGCTTTTCGCTGAATTACCGCAAGCCCCGCGTCGGGCGTAACCCCAAATCGGGCGAAAGCGTGTCGCTGGATTCCAAATATGTGCCGCATTTCAAGCCGGGCAAGGAATTGCGCGAGCGCGTGAACGAAAGCGTCGGCACTGAAATTCGCGAGTAAATTACGCGATGACCGCCTTCCGCCCACGCATCTATGTCGCCTTGGATTTTGCCGATCCGCAGGCCGCGCAGTCGCTGGTGGCGCAGCTCGATCCCCGTGAATGCGGGGTGAAGGTCGGCAAAGAACTGTTCACCCGCACCGGCGCCGAGTGGGTGCGGGCGTTGGTTGGGCAGGGATTTTCGGTCTTTCTCGATCTCAAATTTCACGATATTCCCCATACGGTGGCGCAGGCCTGCCAGGCCGCTGCCGATTTGGGGGTGCGCATCGTGAATGTCCATGCCAGCGGTGGTCGCGCGATGCTGGCCGCCGCCCGCCGTGCGGTGCCAGTGGCGCCCGATGCGCCGGCGCTGATTGCCGTCACGGTACTGACTTCGATGGATCAAGCGGCTTTGGCGGAAGTGGGCATTGCCCGCCCGCTGCCGGAGCATGTGGCCGCCTTGGCGCAACTGGCCGCTGACGAAGGCTTGGATGGCGTGGTGTGCTCCGCATGGGAAGCCGCGCGGATGCGCTCCGTGTTCGCGCAGACGGATCCGTGGATCGTTACCCCAGGGATTCGCCCGGAAGGCAGCGCCGTGGACGACCAAGCCCGCATCATGACGCCGCGCGAGGCGCTACTGGCGGGCGCCAGTGAGTTGGTTATTGGTCGCCCGATTACCCGCGCCGACGACCCGGCGGCGGCAGTGCGCGCCATTTTGTCCAGTATTCCGACTTAACCGGTCGATGAAACTGCGTTCAACGACCCGTTAACAGGAGGTTGAAGAAGACTTACCTGTCTTTTTCAACCCCATCGTTCCGGTATGCGCCTGTCACGATGGGCGAAAATCAAACCTCGTCACTGCGCGGCTTCCCACGGGTTGATGACGCTCACTCCAGCCGCTTCAAAAGGTCGGGTATCGCGGGTCGCAACGATGAAACCGTGGGCGAGCGCTATGGCTGCAATCAACGCGTCGGCTGTTTCGATAGCCAAACCGGCTGCACGGGACTTGGCGAGCAGTTCGGCGTACGCACGCGTGCAGCCCATATCGAACGCCAGCACCCGATTGGCAAACATCGGCAGCAGGTGTTTTTCCAAGTTCGTATTCAAGCCATCGCGACGCTTACCGGCGGGCATGAGCGCGAGACCCGCGCGCAGTTCTCCTACCGTGATCGCGGACAGATACAGCGTTTCCAACGCTTGTGCGTCGAGCCAATCAATCACGCGGGCATTCGGCGCTTGGCGTTGTGGTTCCGAGATGACATTTGTGTCGAGCAGAATCATTCAAAGCTCGCTGCACGAGCAGGGGATTTGATGCGCACCTGCTCAAACAGGGCGTGTTCTTCTTCGGTCATGCCGCCAGTCTCGCGGGCGCTAGCGGCCAAGAGCGAGCCCAATTTCACGCGGTTTTCAGGTTTCGCGGCGCGCTCCAAGATGGCGCGGATTTCGGCCTCCGTGCTGCGGCCGTGCTGAGCGGCCTGGATTCGAATGGCTCGATGTACCTCATCGGGCAGATTTCTGACATTCACATTGGCCATTGGGTGCTTCTCCTGATCAACGCCATCAATGAGCCCATTGTAGGTGAATGACATCAAGCCACAA
>DYMR01000193.1:0-2234 GCA_020721485.1 Halothiobacillus neapolitanus
CCTTGTCGGTGATTCCGGCAGCCCAAGCGCGCGGTGATAACCCCTGCGCCCCGGCGGCTCGCGGTGGCAATCCCTGCGCCCCGGCGGCTCGCGGCGGGAATCCCTGCGCTCCGGCGGCTCGCGGTGGCAATCCTTGCGCACCGGCGGCTCGCGGTGGCAATCCTTGCGCACCGGCAGCTCGTGGCGGTAATCCCTGCGCTCCGGCGGCTCGTGGCGGTAATCCCTGCGCCCCGGCGGCTCGCGGTGGCAATCCTTGCGCGCCGGGCGGTCGTTGAGTTGGCACAAGGCGAGCGCCTTGTATGACGGATTCGGCCTTGCTCGAATCAAGCGCGGCGGCTGCGGTGTCTCGGCCATGGTCGATGGCGACCTACCAGCAGGCGCTGGATGCGTTGCCGGATGAGGCGTTCGATGCCCTGTTGGATGCGGCGGATGCGCTGATTGGCATTCACCGCGCGTTGGCGCATGACGGGCAGTCGATTCTGACCGAGTTGTTCCGCGATCTTCCCGCAGAAAGCGTGACGCGCTGGCAGCATTATCCGCCCGATGATTCAGCCGATCCCGAAACCGGCGCCTTGTTTTATTACCACGCGCATGAAGCGGGCGAGCGGCCTCAGGATGAGCACGGGCATTTCCATCTGTTCATTCGTTCGCCATCGGGCGAGGGGTTCAGTCATGTGGTGGCCTGCTCGATGGCCGCAGACGGTCGTTTGCGCAGCCTGTTCACCACCAATCGCTGGGTCACGAATGAAGCGTGGTGTCCGGCGCCGGCATTGTGTGCCGCGTATCCCTCGGATTTTGTGATCGAGCGCGCCCGACCCTCGTGGCTGGTGGTTCGCTGGCTGATGGCGGTGGTGGCGATTTTTTCTCCCTGCATTGATGCGTTGTTGACCGCGCGGGATGCCGTGTTGCGCGCCTGCGAAGGCGATGAAGCCACCGTGTGGGAAGACCGGCAGTTGCAGGTGCTCAGTGAAATGCCGGTCGAGTTGCTGGCCGCCTTGACGGCCATACAGCAAGAAGGCTTGCGGCGTTATTCGGCATAAAGAACTTATGTTGGTGATGCTCAAAGGATCGTGATCTTATGATTCGCTGGTTTTATTAAAACGAATGCAGCGATTTTTGTGGCAAGGCCGCGCCGCGCGGGTTTGTCGTTTTGTTCGTCCAAGAAGGAGTTGATGCGCATGAAGATGACCAAGTTTGTGTTTGTACCGGTGCTCGCCGCCGCCGCTTTCGGCATGCAGAGCGCGTATGCGTTGGATGTACCCGGCCCGTTGGTTGATCCGGCGTGGTTGAATGCGCATCTCAAGGATGTGAAAGTGCTGCAAATCAGCGGCCCGATGGCGAGCTTCACTGCTGCGCCGACCTACAAAGATGTCAATGGCAAGCAAGTGGCGACCTCGGTCAGCGGCCATGTGCCGGGCGCATCGTTCGTGGATTTTGAAAAAATCCGTGTGGCGCGCGATGAAAACGGCAAAAAAGTCAAAGGGATGATTCCGACCAAGGAAGAATTCGAGAAACTGGCGCAAGCTTGGGGCATCAACAAAGGCGAGCCGATCATCATCGTGCCGAAAGGGCTTTCTACACCGGATGTGGATGAAGCGACCCGCCTGTACTGGCAGTTCAAATTCTACGGCCAAGACAACATGGCCATCCTCAATGGCGGTATGGCGCAATGGCTGGCCGACGGCATGCCGGCAGCGACGGACAACCCGGCGGTTGCCGCAGGCAACTGGGTGGCGACGGCAGAGCGTAAAAACATTCTGGCGACCTACCAAGAAGTGAAGGATGCCGTGGGCCATGGCAACATCGAGTTCGCCGATGCGCGCCCGAGCAACCAATTCATGGGCGTGTTCACCAAGAAAGACGAGCTGTCCGGCCACTTGCCGGGCGCGAAGAACATGCCGCCTGATTTGTTGACCACGGCGGATGGGGCTTCTGCGCGCTTCCTGCCGAAAGAAAGCTACCTGTCGATGATGAAAACCGTGGGTCTGAATTCCGGCAAGGAAATCATCGATTACTGCAACACCGGCCACTTGGCTTCTGGCCTGTGGTTCGTGACGCATGAGATCGTCGGCGACAAGAAAGCGCGTTTGTATGATGGTTCCATCTTGGAATACAGCATGTACGAAGGCGCGAAAATGAATGACCCGGCCGCGTTGAAAAAATAACCGCCCGAATCCATTCTGATTCGCACCACGCCCCGCACGACGGGGCGTTTTTTATGGCGCGTGTGTGCC
>DYMR01000193.1:2334-3632 GCA_020721485.1 Halothiobacillus neapolitanus
GCGTGCCAGCGATTAGGCGGCGGCCATGCCCTTGATGCGGGCAACCAGCGTCGATTTGCGACGGGCGGCGGTGTTTTTGTGCATGATGCCTTTGTTGACCATGCTGTCGATCACCGGCTGCGCGCTTTGGTACGCGGTTTTAGCCTGTGTCGCATCGCCGGTGGCGATGGCTTTCAATACTTTTTTATACTCGGTGCGCACGCGTGAACGCAGGGCGACATTGCGCTGACGGGCCTGCTCCGCCTGACGAACGCGCTTTTTGGCTTGTACGGTATTTGCCACGGATCAAACTCCTTCGGGGCCGCGTTAAACGCGATATGAAATCTGTGCTACGGAACTCGGGTTGCGTAACTTGTAAGGCGCGTGATTATTCCACGCTGGAGAGAAATGTCAACCCCGGCCAGTGAAGAATCGGGCGGGAAGCAAGCCGCGCGACGGTGCAGGCGGTTGAAATCATTTTTTAACAGCACCTAGGCTTGGCATACCGGGCAATAGAAGCTGGCGCGCTGCGCTTGGACGAGGCGGACAATCGGGGTTTGGCATTGGCCGCAGGCGGCGCCCGCGCGGTCGTAGACTTGGAGGGTTTGTTGAAAATAGCCGGGTTGGCCATCTTCGCGGACAAAATCCCTCAGGGTGGTGCCGCCTTGTTCGATGGCGCGGGCGAGCACGGTTTGAATGGCCTGCACCACGCGATCGCATTCAGCCAGACTCATGGTTTTACCCGCGCGGGCGGGGTGGATGCCGGCCATGAACAGGGCTTCGTTGGCGTAGATGTTGCCCACGCCGACCACCACGGCATTGGTCATGAGCAGCACTTTGATGGCTTGCGCGCGCAGACGAATGGCGTGGTGGAGCGCGGCGGCGGTAAAGTCGGCCGAGAGCGGTTCCGGCCCCAGGTGCTGAAGGCGTTCGTGCGGGGTCTCGACATGATCGGTCAAAAAGGCGCCGAAGCGTCGCGGGTCGTGAAAGCGTAGTACGCGCCCCTGTTCGATGTGCAGCTCAATGTGGTCGTGTTTTTTGAGTGGGGTGTTCGGTTCAACGAGCCGCAGGCTGCCGGACATGCCGAGGTGAATCAGCAGCCGTTCGCCCAAGTCGAGCTGGAGCAGCAGGTATTTGGCGCGCCGTTCGACCGCGAGAATGGGGCGGTGGGTGAGCCAAGTGGCCAAATCATCGCGCACGCGCCAGCGCAGGCGGGGATTGTGGACGCGCACTTCGGTGATTCGCCGCCCGATCAGATGAGGCTCGATGCCGCGCCGGGTGGTTTCAACTTCGGGCAGTTCGGGCATGGCGGGTGCTCT
>DYMR01000194.1:0-1809 GCA_020721485.1 Halothiobacillus neapolitanus
TGTTTGCTCTGCCGAATGCCGGGGCCGGCTTCGAGCGTGAGCTTGCTGCCCTTGCGGCTGCTTTCCTCGAACACCTGCCCCAGACCGGCGCTCACGCTGGTTTGATAGGCATAGCCCGCAATCGGATCATGGCTGGCGCGAACCACCCCAAAACTGTATTGCTGCGGGCTGAACGCACGGGTGGTTTCCCACTCGGCCATGCTGCGGTTCGCGGTGGTGATGCCGTTTTGGCTGGCTTGTTGGCTTTCGAGTCGAACCTGCTGCGTCCATCGGCCGCTGCGCTGTTCGAGCTGGAATTTGCCATTGAGGTTGGCGTTATTGGCATTGCCGGAACTGCGGTTGCCGCCCAATTCTGCCGAGCCGCTCCACAGCGCTTCGGCGTGATCTGCCGAGGCTGCGCTGGGGCGGTGCAGGCCGGTGAGCTCCGGGTCGGGCGATAAGGAAGCGGCGGTGGCGGAATGCAGGCCAGCGCCGCACAGCAGCAGCGCGATGATCGGGGCGGGGATGAGGCGGGCGGGCGTCATGACGGGCTTACTCCGCGTCGCCGGTGTCGCCCACGGAGCCGACACAGATTTCGTGCCAGTCGCTGGCGTAGGGCGGAAGCTGGCGGCACAGGTGTAAAAACTGCGCCGGATCGAGATAGCCGCGCCGATTCAGCGCACAGGCGGTCGAAAAATACCGCGCCGCTTGTCGGTAGGGTTCCCGCGCCGGATCGGGCTGGCGCATCAGGGCGATCGCGCCGGGCGATAGCGCCCAGGCTTCGGCAATGCGGGCGCTGTAGGCCGGAACCAGGCGCCGCAGCGCATCAAGATACGCCGGCGTGCAGTCGGGGCCGGTCAGCGGTTTTTGTCGCACCAGCGCAATCAGGCCGGTGTGTTCGATCAAGACGGAGAGATACAGCTCGAACGCGGCGGTGCCTTCCGGTGCGTCAGCGGGTGCGGACTTGGATTTCAAGCCCTGCCGCAAGGCATTGGCGGCACGCAGGCTGATCGGCCAGATGTCGTGAATCAGCAGCGGGTGTGCGCCGCTGATCTGATCGAGCTTGCCGATCGGGCTGAACATGGCGGCAGATACCACCTCGCGCATGCCGGAAAAGCCCAGCAGCAGCACGGCCTGATCGAGTGAGGTGACTTGCTCGCGGCGCACCCGCATGGCGGGGCTGTTAATCAAGCGCAGCACTTGCGTGGCGATGATCGGGTCGGATTCGATCAACTCGGTCAGGCTGCGAATCGGCGTATCCGTGTCGTTGAGCGCGGTCATCAGTCGAGGCAGCACCGCTGGGAGCCGGGGCACCAATTGGGTGAGTTGGGTGGGCGTGCGCTTGAGGTCCTCATCCCGCGCGGCGAGCCATTCCGCCTCCACGGGGCGCAGGTTGCCATCGTGCGTGCTGGGATAGGCTTTGGCGTTGAACAGCTTGAGGTAAAACAGCCGCGCGACCAGCTCGGCATCCGGGAAGGCCGTGTCGGCCTTGGGTTCCGCCGCGCCGCTGCGGGCACGCGGTGCTGTGACCGACGCAGGCACCGTGCGCGCCGGTTTTTTACCCCACAACCAAGAGAACAGCCCCATCGAATCGCCCCCGCTGCGGATTTAGCCGTGTGCGCCGGCGCAGGCGGGCGATGCGGGCGCCTCGGCGCCCCGCTGCTGCCATTCTTCCGGGGTGTAGGTGTGCAGCGCCAAGGCATGCAAGCCGGTGTGGCGCTCGGCGGCGATGGCGGTATTCACGAGCCGATGTCGCGCCAGCAGCGCCTGACCGGCAAAGGCGGCGCTGACGATCACCACCCGAAAGTGGGATTCTTGCCGCTGACCGGC
>DYMR01000194.1:1909-3604 GCA_020721485.1 Halothiobacillus neapolitanus
AACATCGGCGCGATTTCTGCGGGCGGGCTGGGGCGGCCAACCAGATAGCCTTGGAACGAATCGCAGCCCAAGGCATCGAGCAGATCGCGTTCGGCCTCGGTTTCCACCCCTTCGGCCACCACTTCCAGCCCCAGTGCGTGCCCCATGGCGATGATTGCTTTGACGATTTCCAGATCGCTCGGATCGGTGAGGATGTCTTGCACGAAACTCTTGTCGATTTTCAGCCGGTTGAACGAGAACTGCGTGAGGTAGCTCAGAGAGGAGTAGCCGGTGCCGAAATCGTCCAGCGCGAGTTGCACGCCCATGCCGCGCAGCGCGTCCAGCGTTTGGCCGGCCTTGATCGGATCGGCCACCAGTGCGGATTCGGTCAGCTCCAGCTCTAAAAACGCGGGGTTGATGTTCGACAGCGCCAGCGCGGTGCGCACGCGATCGAGAAAACAGGGGGAATGCAGTTGAATGCTGGAGACATTGACCGCGACCGTGACCGGCTCGCGCACTTGCGCCTGCCAGCGGGCGAGCTGGCTACAGGCCTCGGCCATGATCCAGCCGCCCAGTTCGATGATGGCGCCGGATTCTTCCAGCAGCGGGACGAATTGATCCGGGCGCGCGGCGAGGTCGGGCGTGGGCGGTGTCCAGCGCAGCAAGGCTTCCACACCGGTAATGGCGAGGCTGCGGGCATTTTGTTGCACTTGGTAGACGAGGTGAAAGCGGTCTTCGTTGACGCCACGACGCAGGGCGGTGAGTAGCATCGCCCGCCAGTTTTGTTGTTCGGCCAGTGCGGGAGAGAAAATCGCGTGGCCGTTGCGCCCCTGCGCTTTGGCGGCATACATGGCCGAATCGGCTTGATGCAGCAATTCGGTGATGGTGCGGCCATGATCGGGCCAAAGCACGATGCCGGTGCTGGCGGTGGTGAACAGGGTGATTTGGCCGAACGAGAAGGGCCGCGCCGCGAGTTCTTTCACCCGGTGGCCGAGAAAATCCAAGACGGCGGGGTCATCGCCACCGGGCACGAGAATGGCGAATTCATCGCCGCCCAGGCGCCCGAGCAGCATGCGCTCCATGCCGCATTCGCTGGTTAAGCGCCGCGCCATTTCTTGCAGCACTTGGTCGCCGCGCTCGTGGCCGTAGCTGTCGTTGATGGCGCGGAAATGGTCGAGGTCGAACATCAGCAGCACCAGTTTTTTGCTGTGTTCGGGGTCGAGCTCATTGAGCCATTGTTGTGCCCGGATTTGGAAAAAGCGCCGGTTGAGCAGGCCGGTGAGCTCGTCTTGGCTCACGGTTTCTTCATAGCGCTGTTGCGCTTGGTGTTGCGCGGTGATGTCGCGGCCAATCACCAGCATGTGGGTTGGGTGGCCGTCGGCATCGAATACCGGATGCTTCAACACATCGAAATATACGAAGCCGCCTTGCCCGTTGGGGATGGCTTCCGTGCGGCGCACCGAGGTCATGGCCGCCCAAGTGTCTTCATCGGTTTGCTGGCAGGAGGTCAGCACCGCCCGCACGATTGGCGGGCTTAAGGCGGCGAGTTCTAAATTGGTTTTGCCGAGCCAGTCGAGCTGGTTCAGCCCCAGCATCGTCCGCGCCGAGCGGTTCGCCAACAGCCAATGGCTCTGCGCGTCTTTCGCGATGACGAAATCGGTCATCGCGTCGAGCAGCAGGGCGGACAGTTCGGGCGGTAGCGGCGGGGTGCTCATC
>DYMR01000195.1:0-1936 GCA_020721485.1 Halothiobacillus neapolitanus
GCGCTGGTTTCCCCCGCCTGGCTGCACGCACACCTGGCCGAAGTGCAGGTGCTGGATGTGCGCGATGACATTGGCTCGCTGAGTACGCCGCCGGCTTGGACGACCGAGCAAGGCCAGAAGGTGCTGCTGCGGGTGGGCGGATTTATCGACGGCGCGCGCTCGGTGGATTTTTGGTCCTTGCGCGGCTCGCGCAGCTTCCACGGGCACCCGCTGGGTTTTGTGTTCCCCAGCGCAGCGCGCTTCACGCAGCTCATGCAGCAGGCGGATGTGCATGCCGATCGCCCCATCGTCATCACCCCCACCGGCGATGAGGCCGCCTCGCTGCAAGAGGCCGCGTATTTGGCGCTCGAACTGCGGGTATACGGCGTGCCGCACACGCAAGTCGCGATTCTGAATGGCGGCCTGCATGCTTGGATCACCGCCGGGTATCCCGTCACGGTCGATACCATCATGCCGCTGCGCAGCAGTCATTTTGTCGCCAAACCCGTGCATACCGATTGGGCGGTCGATACCGCCACCGTCGAGGCCGCGCAGAAGGCCGGCACCCAACTGCTCGATGCCCGCCCGCTGTCGGAATTTGTCGGGGTCGAAAAAAGCCCGATCATCCCCCGACTGGGGCGCATCGCCGGTGCGGCCTCCCTGCCGGCGGAAGCCTTGTACTTCCGCGCACCCGATGGCGCGTGGCGCTTCATGAATGCCGACAATAACGAGCAAGTGCTGCGCGTGCTGCATCTCGCCCCCGCCGCCGACGCCATCGTCTACTGCAACACCGGGCAATACGCTGCGGGCGCCTGGTTCGTGCTGCATGAAATCCTCGGCCTGCGCGGCGTGCGCGAATACCCCGGCTCGTTGTACGACTGGCTGGAACACGGCCTGCCGGTGACGGGGCTGGATCACGGGTAGGCAACTTGCTAAGGTTCGCGCCTCATCCCTCAGATGCCTTGCTCCCATGACACCACCCTCCTCACTTTCTGCGACCGACTGGTCGCGCACCCGCGCCGCGATGCGCATCATCGGCCAAACCCACCTCAAACTCGGCGGCAGCCGCGCCGAACTCAAGGCCGATGGCAGTTGGGTCACTGCGGTGGATTTGGCGGTGCAGCAGGCAATGCGCGAATGGCTCGGCTCGGCATTCCCCCGCATTGGCTTTTTGGGCGAAGAAATGAGCGCCGAAGAGCAAGCCGCCGCCTGGCAAACCTGCGTGGCGGGCGATGCCTTGCTGTGGGTGGTCGATCCCTTGGACGGCACCAGTAATTTCCGCGCAGGCTTCCCCGTGTTTTCGCTCACGCTGGCGCTGTTTGCGCAGGGCCGCGTGATCGCGGGGCTGGTATACGACCCGCTGCGCGATGAGCTGTTTCATGCCCAATTCGGGCAAGGCGCTTATCTGAACGACACCCGCCTGAACACCGCCCAGCACCCGACACTCCCGCTGAATCGCTGCCTCGCGGCGGTCGATTTCAAGCGACTGCCGAAACCCCTCGCCGCCCGACTGGCCGCCGAACCGCCGTTCGCCTCGCAGCGCTCGATCGGCTCCGTCGCGCTGGACTGGTGCTGGCTCGCCACCGGTCGAGTGCAGGTGTATCTGCACGGCAAACAAAGCCTGTGGGATTACGCCGCCGGCCAACTCATTGCCTTTGAGGCGGGCGCGCGATCGGCCCACTTGGCGGGCGAACCCGATGCGCCCAACGCCACCGCTACCCTCACACCGCGCTCCGCCTTGGCCGCCCTGACCGCGCCCTTGCTCGACGAATGGCTGAGCGCGACGCGCGTCTGACGGCTGGGCGCGACGCGCCTCTGACAGATGGACGCGACGCGCGGCCAACGGGCGGTTGAAACCGTTTTTCAACCGCCTGCCAATGCCCCCGCCCGGACTGTTTGCCAAGCTACTTATCTATAGAAATCGGCTATGCTCAGCGGGTAATGCCCGATTCCCGCG
>DYMR01000195.1:2036-3550 GCA_020721485.1 Halothiobacillus neapolitanus
AGCTACTTATCTATAGAAATCGGCTATGCTCAGCGGGTAATGCCCGATTCCCGCGACGCAATCCCTGACGCACTCTCTGAGGAGCCCCCCATGCCGATCCGCTCTACCCGCCCCGCACTCGCCGTCTTGTCACTCTCCACCTTGACATTCGCCGCCGCCCTGATGGGCGCCACTCCGTGGATGACCGCACAAGCCGCCGAACTCGGCAGCCCGCCCGGCGGCGCGATGAATGCCGCGCAGGCCGAAAAAGCGCATGTCCACGCCCTCATCGAGGCGGCGCACTACCCCGCCGCCGAATCCGTGGCCGCCGCGAAAGCGCAACACCCGGATGCGCAAGCGCGCTATGTGCTCCAACTCTCCAGCCCCGGCGCCGAGCGGCGCGGCATGGTGCTGCATGTCGCCGAGCACATCCTCGGGCAATACCCCAAGGGCAAAGTCGATATCGAAATCGTCGCGTTCGGCCCCGGCATTTCCCTGCTGCTGGCCGACAACAACCCGCTCAGCCCGTTCATCGCCAAACTCGCCAAAGACGGCGTGCGGTTTTCCGCCTGCGGCAACGCACTCAACCACACCACACAAATGCTCAACCACGCCCCGACTTTAGTGCCCGAAGCACGGGTCGTCCCGGCGGGCATCGTGCGCGTGCATGATCTGGCGGTGGCAGGTTACTTCCTCGATAAACCGTAAAACGCTCGGCTGGAGGATGCTTCGCCGGGTTAGTCACTCGGCGTCAGCAGGGGATAGTGACCATTTTTGTCATGGGTTTCTTGCCCGGTGAGCGGCGGGTTGAAGACGCAGATCAACCGCATGTCTTCGCTGCCGCCGCACAGGGTGTGGCGGTCGTGTTGATTGAGCAGGTACAGGGTGCCATTGCGAATGGGATGGCGGATGGCGGTGGCGTGATCGTGGATTTCACCATCGCCGCCCACGCAATACACCGCCTCGATGTGTTTGTCGTAGTGGATCAGCGTTTCGGTGCCCGCACGGATGATGGTTTCGTGGAAGGAAAAACCCACGCGGTCGTCGGCCAGCACCAACCGCCGGCTGATCCAGTGGCCATTTTCCGCGTGCACTTCACGCGGGGTGCCCAGTACATCCTGTTCCAATTGTCGAACGATCATGCCAATACCTCCTCGGGTTGTTCGGCCACCGCAGCGGCCACGGCAGCGTCTAGCCGCTCTAGCCCGGTGGCCAGTTCGCTGTCGGTGATGGTGAGCGGGGCGAGAAATTTGATGACCTGATCGGTCGCCCCAGCAGTTTCGGCCAGCAGGCCGCGTTCGAAGGCATGCCGCGATACGCGGCCGCAAAACCCTTTGATCGGGGATTGCAGCCCCCAAATCATGCCCAGCCCGCGCACTTCATCGAAATGCTGGGGATAACGCGCCACTAGGGCGCGCAGGCGGCTTTCCACCACCGCGCCTTTGGCGCGGATGGCTTGACTGAATTGGTCGTCTTGCCAGTAACTTTGCAGCGCAGTGCTGCCAGCGACAAACGCCAGGCTGTTGCCGCGAAAG
>DYMR01000196.1 GCA_020721485.1 Halothiobacillus neapolitanus
CCAAAATTGCCGACATGCTGATCGAACAAGGCATCGATGTCGCACGACGCACGATTGCCAAGTACCGCGAGGCGATGGGGATTGCCTCGTCCACAGACCGTAAGCGCCTGATATAAAAGGCAAAGGAGAACACCATGCAAATCGAGATCACCGGCCATCATGTCGATGTTACCGAGGCTCTGCGCGATCATATCAACACAAAATTCGGCAAGCTGACGCGGCACTTCGACAAAGTGATCAATGTGCATGTCACCCTCACCGTTGAGAAAAAAGTTCAGAAGGCGGAAGCCACCCTGCACATGAGCGGCAATGATGTTCACGCCGCCGTCGAAAGCGAAGACATGTACGGCTCGATTGACCAATTGATCGACAAACTCGATCGTCAAATCGTGAAACACAAAGAAAAACTCACCGAACACCGTTGAGTCCCCAGCGCGCGGCCACCCACGCCGCGCCCTGTCCGCGTGACCGCCGGAACCCCCCGAATGAACGCTCAAGATTTATTCCCCTTGTCTCGCATCCGCATCGACGAGGTGTATCAGAGCCGCAAGCGCGTGCTCGAAGTATTGGCGGGTTTATTGGCCGACGATGAACTCGACGGCACCCACGCCACCGAATTGTATGAATTGCTGATCGAGCGCGAACGGCTCGGTTGCACGGCCATCGGCCACGGCATTGCCATTCCCCACGGGCGCAGCGCCCGCACCCTCCGCCCACGCGGGGCGGTGATTCGCTTAACCGAAGGCATTGATTTTGGTGCGCCAGACGGCGCGCCCGTCACCCTCGTCATCGGCCTGATCGTGCCGGATGAATCGCCCGAACACCACCTCAGCCTGCTCTCCGCGCTCGCCAGCCATCTGCGGGAAGAGGTCGACCGCGACGCCATCGTGCACGCACAAAGCCCGGAGCGCGTGCGCGGCCTGCTCTGCGAATGGCTCAGCCCCTTATTCAAGCCGGAAGACTGACGGCATGAGCCCCGCCGCGCTGCCGCTGGATTTAACCGAGCACGGCGATACCCCGCACGAGGCCGATGCCTGGTTGCTCGATCCCGCCCGCGCCTTCGCCCGCCTGAATCCGCTGGAACCCGCACCCATCGTGCTGCTCGATCCGGTGCTGCGCGCGGCCCTCGCCCAACGCGGTGAAGCCTTGCCGGCATCGGTCGAAGTCGTGATTCTCACCGAGGCCGATCTCCCCACCGCCACGCAGTGGCAGCAGGCGCACGCGGAGGCATCCGCCGAGCCGCCCCGAATGGTCTGCTACACCCCGCATCAGGAAAGCGCGGTCGAAATCTGGCTTATGGAACGCCGCCAGCGGCTGGGGCGCCAGTGGCAACACGGCGTGTTTATGGAGGTCGCGGGCGCCGGCGTGCTCATCACCGGCGATTCGGGCATTGGCAAAAGCGAACTGGCGCTCGAACTGCTCTCGCGCGGCCACCGCCTGATCGCCGACGACGCCCCCTATTTTATCGCCACCGACAAGGGCATCGAAGGGCATTGCCCGGACAACATCCGCGATTTACTCGAAGTGCGCGGGCTCGGCATCATCGACATTCGCGCCCTGTTTGGCGACAACGCCTTAAAACGCCGCAAAATTCTTCGGCTGGTGATCGAGTTATACGCCGCCGATCACCGCCGCATGACCGCCGACGACCGCCTGCACGGTGAACGCGGCCGCGTGCGGGTTTGCCAGCAAACCATCCCGCTGTTTCGCCTGCCGGTAGCGCCAGGGCGCAACATCGCGGTATTTGTCGAAACCATTGTTCGGCAACACAATTTGGAACGCGGCGGCAACGACCGCCCCCGCTTTCCGTTGACCGACGCCAGCGCCGGAACCTTGGTATGACGCCCCCGTTCAAGCCCATCATGATGATTGTGACCGGGCAATCGGGCTCCGGTAAATCCATTGCCTTGGCCGCGCTGGAAGATGCGGGCTTTTACTGCATCGACAACTTGCCGCCGGAACTGCTCGACAGCCTGCTCGCCGTACACCAACACAATCCGCTGGGCGAACACGGCATTGCCATCAGCATTGATGCGCGTTCGCCGGAGGCGGCGATTCTCTCGTTGCCCGCACGCATCACCGAAATCAAAGCCCGCTACCCGCATTGGCAGGTGCAAAGCCTGTTTTTGCAGGCCGCGCAAGAACGGCTGGTGGCGCGGTTCAGCGAAACCCGCCGACGGCACCCGCTGTCCAGCCGCGCCGATACCCTCATCGACGCCATTGAGCACGAAGCGCGCCTGCTCGTGCCCCTGCGCGAACAGGCCGACTGGCTCATCGACACCAGCCACACCACCCTGCATCAATTCCGTGAAGACCTGCACCGCCGCGTGCTGGCGCGAACGCAATCCGGCCCCGCCCTGCTGCTGCAATCGTTCGGCTTCAAGCACGGCTTGCCGCTCGATAGCGATTTTGTGCTCGATGTGCGCCACCTGCCCAATCCGCACTGGCTCCCCGATCTTCGCCCGCAAACTGGGCGGGATGTGGCGATCATTGACTACCTCGAACAGCACCCCGTCACCCACGAAACCCGCCAGCAACTGCGGCAATTTTTAACCGCCATGCTGGGGCAACAAACCCGCACCGACCGCAGCTACATCACCTGTTCGATTGGCTGCACCGGCGGGCGACACCGCTCGGTTTATCTGGTGGAACACCTCTTTCGTGATCTGCAACCCCGCTTTCCGCACCTACAGCTTCGCCACCGCGACCTACATTTGGAGTCACTCAGCTCATGACCGTCGGCCTGCTCCTGATTTGCCACAACCACATCGGCGCCCAACTGCTGGAAACCGCCACCGACATGCTCGAACGGGTGCCGATGCCCGCCGATCAAATGCCGGTGCTGCAAGATGAAGACCCGATTGATTTGCTCAACCGCGCGCGGCGGCGGGTCGCGGAACTCGATCAAGGCCAAGGCGTGCTGGTACTCACCGACATGTACGGCTCCACCCCATCCAATATCGCCCACCGGCTGAAAGACCAAGGGGGCGTGCGCGTGATTTCCGGCGTGAACCTGCCGATGGTGGTGCGCGCGATGAACTACCCGCAACTGGCGCTCGAAGACATGGCCGAACGGGTAGCGACGGGCGGCCGCGAAGGGATTATCGCCGGCGACGGGCAATAACCCCGCCCGCCAGCAAGCTACCGTCTGGATTTTTGAGATCAAGCTTCGTCACGGGCGTGTACCGGGACGAATGGGTTGAAAAAACGACAGGGAAGTTTTTTTCAACATCCCGTTAAAAAAGGAAGAACGCATGCCGGAACATACCCTCACCATCGTGAACCGCTTGGGGCTACACGCCCGCGCCGCCGCGAAATTCTCGACCACCGCAGCGCAATTTGCCTGCCAAATTCAAGTGATTTGCCACGGCAAAACCGTCAACGGCAAATCGATCATGGGCTTGATGATGCTGGCCGCTGCCAAGGGCACGACGCTTCACATCCACGCGGAAGGCGCGGATGCCGACGAGGCGCTCTCCGCCCTCACGCAATTGATCGAGCAACGCTTTGGCGAGGCGGAATAGCGCCCCCACCAAGCAG
>DYMR01000197.1 GCA_020721485.1 Halothiobacillus neapolitanus
GCCGGGGAATGCCGAATTTCCTCCGCTGATCGGCTACTGAGCTGGCTGGATCGGCTGGTGGCGGGCGATGTGGTGCGGTATCGCCTCACCATCCCGGAGGGCGACACCGTGCAAGATTTTCTCAATCAACTGGCCGCCGAACCGGCGATTGCGCACACCCTCGCGGGCAAAACCCACGCGCAAATCATCGCAGCGCTGGGGTTGCCGATCACCCATCTTGAAGGATGGTTTTTCCCGGATACCTATGTGTTCACCAAAGGCACAACGGACCGGCACATTCTGCGTGAAGCCTACCGCGCCATGCGCCAGCGCTTGGATGCGGCCTGGGGCAGCCGGGTGCCGAATTTGCCGCTGGCCGATGCGTATCAAGCCCTGATTTTGGCGTCGATCATCGAAAAAGAAACCGGCATTCCGCAGGAGCGCAGCGAAATTGCCGGCGTGTTCGTCAATCGCCTGCGCCAGGGCATGCGCCTGCAAACCGATCCGGCGGTGATGTACGGCGTCGCGCAAGCCAAGTCCGGGCAGGTCGATGAACTCAGCGCGCCGCGCAGCCTCAGTACGCGCGATCTGAAAACCGACACGCCCTACAACACCTATACCCGTGCCGGATTGCCGCCCACGCCCATTGCCCTGCCGTCGGCCGCGGCCTTGCAAGCGGCCACGCATCCGGCGACGACCGACGATCTGTATTTCGTCGCCAATGGCAGCGGCGGGCACACCTTTTCGCGCACGCTGGCCGAACACAATCAGGCCGTGGCGCGTTGGCGTACATTGGAACAACAACGAACGACCGCCGCACCGGCAGGCGCGACGCCATGACGCACCCCGGTTGGTTCATTACCCTCGAAGGGATTGAAGGCGCGGGGAAAACCACCGCTGCTGCTGTTGTCGCGCAGTGGGCGAAGGCGCGCGGAACTGCCGTGGTGCAAACCCGCGAGCCGGGCGGCACGCCGGTGGCCGAGGCCATTCGGCAGATTGCGCTCACGGCGGGGGAAGAATCGCTCGCGCCGGAAGCCGAGCTGCTGCTGATGTTTGCCGCCCGCGCCCAGCATGTGCGCGCCAAAATTTTGCCGGCGCTGGCGACCGGCGCGACGGTCATTTGTGACCGCTTCACCGATTCCTCGCGGGCGTATCAGGGCGCGGGGCGGGGCTTGGATGCCGCGTTGATTGAAACGCTGGCGGCGAATGTCGAGCAAGGGCGCGCGCCGGATTTGACCCTGCTGCTCGATTTGCCGGTCGAGATCGGCAGCGCGCGGGCGGCGGCGCGGCGCGGTTCGGCGGCGCAAGATCGGTTCGAACAAGAACGCGCGGCGTTTTTCGAGCGTGTGCGTACCGGGTTTTTGGCCATCGCCGATCGAGAACCGCGCGTGGTGGTGATCGACGCGGCGGCGCCTCTGGCAGCGGTTCAAGTGGCCATTGAAGCTGCGTTGAACCAGCGCCTCGGCGCGGGAGGCTAGGGGTCGTGGCACAGAGTAAAAGCAGCGGTCGCGCCAGCCCCCGTGCGCGCGTGAAGGAGGAGCCCGCCGAGGCGCTAAACCCGTTGTGGCCTGCGCCGCCGTTTGAAGTGCCCGCCGTGCCGTGGCTGCGCCCAGCGTGGCAGCGGCTGTTGGGCTTACAGCAGCAACAGCGCCTGCCGCATGGCCTGCTGCTGCTCGGTGCGCCGGGGCAAGGCGTGCTCGAACTGGCGCGGCATTTTGCCGATTGGTTGTTGTGTACCCAACCGATTCATGACGCCGGCCACGAACGCGCCTGCGGCAATTGCCCGGCCTGCCATTGGCGGCTGGCGGGCAGTCACCCGGATTTGGTCGTGGTTCGGCCAGAAGAGGGGCGCGAGATCGGCATCGCGGAGATTCGCGCGCTGATCGACACCTTCGCCATTACTCGTCAGGGCGCCGTGCGCGTGGCCTTGATCGAACAGGCCGAACAGCTCAGCCACAGTGCCGCCAACAGCCTGCTGAAATTGCTGGAAGAACCGCCGCCCGGCAGCCTGTTTCTGCTCACGGCGACCAGTGCCGAACGGCTGCCCGCCACCATCCGGTCGCGCGTGCAACGACTCGTGCCCGGCATTCCTTCGGATCAAGCGCTTCACCAGTGGCTGATGCAGCAGCATGGCCTCTCCGCCGACGATGCGGCGCTGTTGTCATTTTTGGGTGAACCGAATGTGCTCAGCGGGCAAATGCCCGAAGGCGATTGGCTTGCCGTGGCCGAAGGCTGGCTCACGCTCTGGCAGAATCCGGCGGCCTTGCCCAGCGTGGTTCAGCGCTGGCAAAGCGTGCCGCGTCCCGTGTTGGCGCGCTGGTTATTGCGCCTGTGGATTGCCGTGGCCGAAATTCGCGCGGGGCTGCCGAGCCCTGCGCCGGCCACGCTCGACCGCATTCTGCGGCCATTGGCCGCGCAAGAATCGGCCTTGGACGACCAAAAGCGCTACCGCATCCTGATCGCCTTCGCACAAACCGCCACCCACCCGCTGAACGAAGAGTTGGCGCTTGAACGCTTGGCGATGGATCTTATTCGGGCGGATTTACCCGAACGGCTGGATTAAGTTTTTCAGGGTTTTTGAGCGGATGTATCGGCGCGAACGATGCGCCGATGCGGTAAAAGTTCCACAAAAAAGCATTAACAAACGCTTATTTTGCTTTTGCGCACATAAATAAGTTTGTTGTTCAACTTTTGTCGGCTGTGGTTAAATCTCGCGTTGCCGTAAAGCGCGGAAATAACCCCGCACACACAACAGCGGTTCGCTCATGGGCAGCATGCCTCAGGGCTGGGCCTGAAAATCCAATAACGGAGATCAACGAATGAATTTATCTCGTCGGGAATTCCTGCAAATGCTCGCCGCCGCTACGGCCGCAGGCATCAGCCTTGAAACAGCTCAAGCCGGTACCGGTCAGCAAACTGTGGCACGGGGCGTCAAAGTCAACCGCGCTTCAGGCAACATGTACGAAGTGCCGAAATTCGGCAATGTGCACATCCTGCACTACACCGACATCCACGCCCAGCTTGAGCCGGTGTATTTCCGCGAGCCGTCGATCAACTTAGGGATCGGCGCACAAGAAGGCCAACCGCCGCACATCGTCGGCGAAGCCTTCCTCAAACACTTCGGCCTGAAGCCGAACACCCCCGAAGCCCATGCCTTCACCTGCTTGAACTATGTTGAAGCGGCGAAAAAATTCGGCAAAGTTGGCGGTTATGCCCACCTGCTGACCCTGGTCAAGCACATGAAAGCACAGCGCCCCGGCGCCATCGTGCTCGACGGTGGCGATAACTGGCAAGGTACCGGCCTGGCGCTGTGGACCAATGCCCAATGCCAAATCGACGCGATGAAATTGTTCGGCGTTGATGTATTCACCTCCCATTGGGAAGCGACTTACGGCAAAGACCGGATGCTGCAAGGCATCAAAGAGCTGGAAACGGCGGGCCCGCTGACCTTCGTAGCGCAAAACATTCGCAGCGAAGACTTCGAAGATCGCGTATTCAAGCCGTACATCATTCGTGAAATGAATGGCGTGAAAGTGGCGATCAT
>DYMR01000198.1 GCA_020721485.1 Halothiobacillus neapolitanus
CGCAAATCATCGCGTTTGTAGTGCTCGTGTGGTTGGTCAGCAAATATCTCTGGACCCCGCTCTCCGCTCTGATGGAAGCGCGTCGCCAGAAAATTGCGGACGGCCTTTCAGCCTCCGAACGCGGCAAGCACGAGCTGAAACTCGCGCAAGAGCGCTCGGCTGAGCTGCTGCGGGAAACCAAAGAAAAAGCCAACGACATCATTGCTCAAGCCAACGCCCGCGCGAACCAAGCGCTGGAAGACGCGCGTGCCAATGCCAAGACGGAAGCCGAACGCATCGTCGCGCAAGCCTCTGCCGAGATTGATCGTGAGGTCAATCGCGCCAAAGAAGTGCTGCGTAGCCAAGTCGCGAGCATCGCGGTGGTGGGTGCCGAGCGCATCCTCAAGCGCGAAGTCAGCAACAAGGATCACGAAGCGGCCATGGCCGATCTGATCGCGCGTATCTAACGGATATTTAAGGTAACGATATGTCCGAAAATATCCAAGTCGCGCAATCTTACGCCAAGGCGGTACACGAGCTGTGCGCCGGAGCGGCAGTCGCCCAAGCGTGGTCTACCAAGCTCGGGCTGCTGGCGACGGTGGCGGAAAACCCGGATATGCAGCGGTTTTTGGCGGATATTTCCCGCTCATCGGCCGCCCGCACCCAGGGTTTTCTTGCCGTGGTGGCGTCTGAACTCGATCCGGCAGCCACGAACCTCGTGCGTTTGCTGGGCGAGAACGGTCGCTTGGCCATGTTGCCGGACATTGCGCAGCAATTTGAACTGCTGCGCGATGAAGCCGAGCAACGGCTCACCGCCTCCGTCACTTCCGCCTTCCCCCTGACCGACAGCGAAATCCAACAGATCAAAGCGGCGCTGAATCAGCGGTTGAATCGCAGCATTGTGTTGCAGCAATCCGTCGATGCGTCCCTGATTGCCGGCGCGGTCATTCGCGCGGGCGATTGGGTCATCGATGGTTCTGTGCGCGGTGGCATCGACAATCTTGCGACTCAGATGAGTCGCTAAGGAGTTCTTATGATTAATCCTTCAGAAATTAGTAGCCTGATTAAGCAGCGCATCGAAAACTTCGATCAAAGCGCTGCGGCTCAGACCGTCGGCACCATCGTTTCCGTGAGTGACGGCATTTTGCGCATCCACGGCTTGAGCGAAGTGATGCTCGGCGAAATGATCGAACTGCCGGGCGGTCAATTCGCCGTGGCGATGAACTTGGAGCGCGACTCGGTGGGTGCCATCGTGTTGGGCGCCTACGACAACCTGCGCGAAGGCGATCAGGTTAAATGCACCCAGCGCATTCTCGAAGTCCCGGTGGGCAAAGAGTTGCTGGGTCGTGTGGTGAACACCTTGGGTCAAGCGATTGACGGCAAGGGCGAAATCGCCGCCAGCCTGACCGCGCCGATCGAAAAAATCGCCCCCGGCGTGATCGAGCGCCAAAGCGTCGATCAACCGCTGCTCACCGGCATCAAAGCGCTCGACGCCATGGTGCCGATTGGTCGCGGTCAACGCGAACTGATCATCGGCGACCGCCAAACCGGTAAAACGGCGGTGGCGATCGACGCGATCATCAACCAAAAGGGCAAAGGCGTGTTCTGCGTCTATGTCGCCATTGGTCAAAAAGCATCTTCCATCGCCAATGTCGTGCGCAAGCTCGAAGAATACGGCGCGCTGGAATACACCATCGTCGTCGCGGCCACCGCGTCTGATCCGGCCTCCATGCAATATCTGGCGGCCTACGCTGGGTGCACCATGGGCGAATACTTCCGCGATCGCGGAATGGATGCGCTGATTGTGTATGACGATCTGACCAAGCAAGCTTGGGCCTATCGTCAAATTTCCCTGCTGCTGCGTCGTCCGCCGGGTCGTGAAGCCTATCCGGGCGATGTGTTCTATCTGCACAGCCGCTTGCTCGAACGCGCCTCACGCGTGAATGCCGACTATGTCGAAGCCTTCACCAAAGGCGAAGTCACCGGCAAAACCGGTTCGCTGACCGCGCTGCCGATCATCGAAACCCAAGGCGGCGATGTGTCTGCGTTCGTTCCGACGAATGTGATCTCCATCACCGACGGCCAGATCTTCCTGGAAACCGACCTGTTCAACTCCGGTATCCGCCCGGCGATCAACCCAGGGATTTCCGTATCCCGTGTGGGTGGCGCGGCGCAAACCAAGGCCGTGAAGAAACTGGCGGGAGGGATTCGTACCGACCTCGCGCAGTACCGCGAGCTGGCTGCGTTCTCGCAGTTCGCTTCCGATCTGGACGAGGTGACCCGCAAGCAGCTCGAACGCGGCAAGCGCGTCACCGAGTTGATGAAGCAGAAGCAATTCAAGCCGTTGTCCGTTACCGAAATGGCGCTGTCTCTGACCGCAGCCAACGATGGCTATTTGGACGATGTCGCGGTCGATAAAATCACCGCGTTTGAAGCGGCACTGCACGACTATGCAGCGGCCAACGCGAAATCACTGGCGGAAAAAATCGGCAACAACGGCAATTTCAACGATGAAATTGCTGCCGAAATCAAGCAAGTGATCGAAGCCTTCAAAGCGAAGGGCGTGTACTAAGCAGGGGGCGAAATCATGGCCGTAGGCAAAGAGATTCGCACCAAGATCAAGAGCGTGCAAAACACGCGCAAGATCACCAAGGCGATGGAGATGGTCGCTGCATCCAAGATGCGGCGCGCTCAGGAAGCGATGGAAGCCACTCGGCCCTATGCCGAGAAGTTTCTGGAGGTGGTGGGTCACATCACCAACGCGCACCCTGAATATCGTCATCCTTTGATGGTTGAGCGTGCGGTGAAGCGCGTGCTGATGATCGTGGTCACGACCGATCGTGGCCTGTGCGGCGGGTTGAATGTCAACCTGCTCAAACAGGTGCTGCATAAAATTCGCGACTACCAAAAAAATGGGGTCGAGGTGGATGTGATTCCGGTCGGCGCGAAAGGCCGTGCCTTTTTCAAACGGTATGGCGGCAATGTGCTGGGCTCGGTCACGCACATGGGCGACAAGCCGGGCTACGCCAAAATGCGCGGCGTCATTACGGCCGCGATGAAAGCCTTTGAAGAGGGCACGGTGGATCGCATCGAGCTGGCGCGTAACCAGTTTGTGAATACCATGGTGCAAAAACCGGTGGTGGAGCAAGTGGCCCCGCTGGTGTATCAGGAAACGGCGGAGCTCAAGCACCACTGGGATTACCTGTACGAACCCGATTCGCAAGCGGTTTTGGCGGCAGTGCTCAAGCGCTACATCACCGGTCAAATTGTTTCCAGCGCGATTGAAAATGTCGCCTGCGAGATGGCCGCGCGGCGTATCGCCATGAAGAACGCCACCGACAACGCGGGCGACATGATCAAATCGCTCAAGCTGGTGTACAACAAAGCACGGCAGGCGGCGATTACGCAGGAAATCTCGGAAATCGTTTCAGGGGCATCGGCCGTTTAAGGTTCGCCGCACAGCAAATTTTTATTTGAGGGTACAGACATGAGTTCTGGAAAAATTGTCGAAATCATCGGTGCCGT
>DYMR01000199.1:0-1741 GCA_020721485.1 Halothiobacillus neapolitanus
CTAACTCTATAATCGGGAAAATTTTTAAGCCCGCAAGAGATCCTTATGATCCGTATTGTTGAAGAAGGCTTGACCTTCGATGATGTGCTACTCATCCCCGCGCATTCCACCGTTCTGCCCCGCGAAGTCGTGCTGAAAACCCGTTTAACACGCCGCGTACACTTGAATGTGCCGCTGGTTTCGGCGGCGATGGATACCGTCACCGAAGCCCGCTTGGCGATTGCTTTGGCGCAAGAAGGCGGCATCGGCATCATCCATAAAAACATGCCGATCGCGGCGCAGGCCGAGCATGTCCGGCAGGTCAAAAAACACGAATCCGGCGTCATCAAAGACCCGATTACCGTATCGCCGCAAATCAGCATCCGCGATGTATTGAAGCTGACCCGCGAACACCGCATCAGCGGCGTGCCGGTGGTCGATGGCAAAGACTTGGTCGGCATCGTCACCAGCCGGGATGTGCGGTTCGAGCGCAATCTCGATCAGCCGGTCAGCCAAATCATGACGCCGAAGGATCGCCTGGTCACGGTGCGTGAAGGGGCAGGGCGCGATGAAGTGCAGGCGCTGTTGCACAAACACCGCATCGAAAAAGTGTTGGTCGTGAATGAACGATTTGAATTGCGCGGCATGATTACGGTGAAGGATATTCAAAAATCCACCGATCACCCGAATGCCTCGAAAGATTCGCAAGGTCGCCTGTTGGCGGGCGCGGCGGTGGGCACCGGCGGCGACACCGCCGAGCGGGTGGATGCACTGGTCGCCGCCGGCGTCGATGTGCTGGTGGTCGATACTGCTCACGGCCACAGCCAAGGCGTGCTCGACCGCATTTCTTGGGTGAAATCCCGTTATCCCGAGGTGGATGTGATCGGCGGCAACATTGCCACCGGCGCAGCGGCATTGGACTTGGTTGCCGCCGGTGCGGATGCGGTCAAAGTCGGCATCGGCCCTGGCTCGATCTGCACCACCCGCATCATCGCGGGTGTCGGCGTACCGCAAATCACCGCGATTGCGAATGTGGCCGATGCGCTCAAAGGCACCGATGTGCCGCTGATCGCCGATGGCGGCATTCGCTATTCGGGCGACTTTGCCAAAGCGATTGCCGCCGGGGCGCACACCGTCATGGTCGGCAGCATGCTGGCGGGCACCGAAGAAGCACCGGGCGAGGTGGAGCTCTACCAAGGCCGTTCGTATAAGGCGTATCGCGGCATGGGCTCGCTCGGCGCGATGCAGCAAGGCTCCAGCGATCGGTATTTTCAGGGCGAATCTGCCGCCGAAAAACTCGTCCCCGAAGGCATCGAAGGGCGCGTGCCGTATAAAGGCTCGCTGGTCGCCATCGTGCACCAAATGTTGGGCGGGCTGCGCTCATCGATGGGTTATGTGGGCGCCTGCGACATCGACACCATGCGCAAGGTGCCGCAGTTCGTGCGCATCACCAGCGCGGGCATGCGCGAATCCCATGTGCATGATGTCGCCATCACCAAAGAAAGCCCGAATTACCGAGTGGATTAAGCGCACTTCCCCTTGGGGAGCGAGGGTCGGAAACGCCACGCTACCTCGCGATGGAGGGGATTAAACACCTTCCCGCTTGAGGGGGGCGGAAACGCCACGCTGCCCCGTGATGGAGGGGGTTAAACACCCTCCCGCTTGAGGGGGGAGGAATGGAAACGGCACGCTGCCCCGTGATGGAGAGGGTTAAACACCCTCCCGCTTGAGGGGGGAGGAATGGAAACGGCACGCTGCCCCG
>DYMR01000199.1:1841-3497 GCA_020721485.1 Halothiobacillus neapolitanus
GGGTTAAACACCCTCCCGCTTGAGGGGGGAGGAATGGAAACGGCACGCTGCCCCGTGATGGAGAGGGTTAAACACCCTCCCCCTTGAGGGGGGAGGGCTGGGGTGGGGGTGATCTGGGGGGCGAGACACTCATCCGTGATTTTCTAACCCTTCCTACTGTATTGTTTTGCTTGAGTATTGAACTGATTTTTTGATTTTCAGCGGCCACCGAGCCGCTGTCTTGTTTATTGGAACCTTGCGCATGAGCCAAACCGCCGATCTTCACGCCGAACGCATTCTCATCCTCGATTTCGGCTCGCAATACACCCAACTCATCGCGCGGCGCGTGCGCGAATGCGGGGTGTACTGCGAAATTCACAGTTGGGAAGTCGATGATGCCTTCGTCACCGCCTTCGCCCCGAGCGGCATCATCCTCTCGGGCGGCCCCGAATCGGTCATCGATGCCGAACCGCCCGCCGCCGCGCCCATCGTGTTCACCTTGGGCGTGCCGGTGTTGGGCATTTGCTACGGCATGCAAACCATGGCCGCGCAACTGGGCGGCGTGGTCGAAAATGCGCAGCATCGTGAATTTGGCTACGCCTCCGTGCGCGCGCGCGGCCATACGGCGCTGCTCAAAGACATTGAAGATCAAGTCACGCCCGAAGGTTTTGGCCTGCTCGATGTGTGGATGAGCCACGGCGATCATGTGATCGACATGCCGCCCGGCTTCAAACTGATGGCCTCGACCGACAACGCCCCCATTGCCGGCATGGCCGACGAAACCCGCCGCTTCTACGCCGTGCAATTCCACCCGGAAGTCACCCACACCCGCCAAGGGCACCGCATCCTTGAACGCTTCGTGCGACAAATCTGCGCCACGCAGGGCTTGTGGAATGCCGGCAACATCATCGACGACATGCTCGCCCGCGTGCGCGAGCAAGTCGGTGCCGACGAGGTCATTTTGGGGCTGTCCGGCGGGGTCGATTCCTCCGTCGTTGCCGCCCTGTTACACCGCGCGATTGGCGACCAACTCACCTGCATCTTCGTCGATAACGGCCTGTTGCGGCTGAATGAAGGCGACCAAGTCATGGCCACCTTCGCCCAACACATGGGCGTGCGCGTGATTCGAGTCGATGCCGAAGCCCGCTTCCTCGCCGCGCTCGACGGCGTGGCCGATCCCGAGCAAAAACGCAAAATCATTGGCCGCATCTTCGTCGAAATTTTTGAAGAAGAAGCCAACAAACGCGCCAATGCCGCCTGGCTCGCGCAGGGCACCATCTACCCCGATGTCATCGAATCGGCGGGCAGCAAAACCGGCAAAGCCCATGTCATCAAATCGCACCACAATGTCGGCGGCCTGCCCGCGCACATGCGGCTGAAATTGCTCGAACCCCTGCGCGAACTGTTCAAAGACGAAGTGCGCAAAATCGGCGTACAACTCGGCCTGCCGAGTGAAATGGTCTACCGCCATCCGTTCCCCGGCCCCGGCTTGGGCGTGCGCATTCTGGGCGAAGTCAAAAAGCCCTACGCCGAACTGCTGCGCCGTGCCGATGCCATCTTCATCGAAGAGCTGCGCGCCACTAAAGACGGCGAAACCAGCTGGTACGACAAAGTCTCCCAAGCCTTCACCGTCTTTCTGCCGGTGAAATCTGTGGGCGTCATGGGCGATGGCCGCCG
>DYMR01000200.1 GCA_020721485.1 Halothiobacillus neapolitanus
CTAAAGGTACTAATTGCTCTCATTGCTCTCATGTTTCGTGGTTACCACCAGATCATTGCGCTTATGAAGTTTGGCCAGATCAACAACGGATATAAAATCCTGGAAAGGTGTGGCCTGATCTACAAAGAGATTGATACCAGAGTCCCGGTTTGCACTGAAAACAGGATCCAGTTCCTGAAGAGTAACCTCCTTGTCGTCAAGGAATAACTGCCCGCTTTTGTTGATAACAACGACAATCTGGTCGCCGGAACCTTCTCCCATCTGGTCGGATTTTGTTGTTGCCAGATTGATGTCAATGACCGGTTTGATAAAATTGGTGGTGATGATGAAAAAAATGAGCAGAAAGATCAGCACATCAATCATGGGAATTAAATTGATAGCCATTTCCATTTCATCATCTTCAAGGCTCAAACTATCCATCAGAACCCCTCCAGCACTTCAAGGTTACGATGTTTCGGATTTTCTATCTCTTGCGATTTGGGGCACCCCTTGATGCCATGTTTTTTCCCGTAAGGACACTCGGGATTGATGATTCCAAGGGTTCGGTACCCATATTCAACTGCTTCAATTTGAAAACCTGTCATTTTCATACGCAGATAGTAATAAAAAACCAACGACGGGATAGCCACCGCAAGCCCCATAATGGTGGTCAGCAGGGCCTCCCATATCCCTCCCGCCATTATTGCGGAGTCAGCGCTGGCCTGCATGGACACCACCCTGAAAACCTCGATCATCCCCAGCACTGCCCCCAGAAGTCCAAGGAGAGGTGAAATGGTGGAGATGAGTCGCAAAGCGGTCATGGAGTTTAAGACCCGTTGAAAATGTTTGTGAAACAGGAAGGCAACTTCCGCCCGCAAATCCCCTGAATGGGCGGCATGACTGTCAGCCACGCCCTGAACAATACCGATAAGGGGGTTGGACGCAGACCATCTCCCATCCATTATTTCTGTATCCGCCTGTTCAACGGAGGTAAAAAAGAGCAGGAACTCACGATAACTCCAGCGAAGGTACAGACTGTTTCTGATAAAAAGATAGACCGCGACCAGTGCGAGCAGGATGAGCAGGTAGCCTACAATTCCGGTTTTTTCATACAACACGACAAAAAAAATCATCAAATCATCCTGTTCAAATTCCGCGTTATATCAGCGCTTTTTTTCCAACTTCTTCAGTCCAAGAATCAATGTCGGACTGCGCGTCTCCGGGATCGCCGTCAATGCGTAACGGTTCATTGACCAGCAACGCGCCAAGCTGCCCCATCTTTTCCTCCAGCAGATCCACCGCCCCACAAAAATGCTCGTAGCTGGTGTCCCCGCAACCAAAAATCGCCACCTTTTTACCCTGCAATTTGGCCTTGTCCAGCTCTTCAAAAAATGGCGCGAAATCCTCCTGAAACTCAATGTCAGTATCACCCCAGGTGGAGGAACCAAGGATGGTTATGTCATACTCACCGCCCAGCTCTTCCACCTTGGCGGTTGTGACATTTTTCAAACTGACATCGATACCCGTTTGCTGCAAAATACGGCTGATCCTCTCAGCAACAGACTCGGTATTCCCTGTGGTTGAACCATAAATAATCAATGCTTTTGCCATTTTTTTCCTCCTTGTGATTGTTGAATATGCCTGTTCATGAAGAGGGAAGAGGCGCAGAAATGTTCCTATTCCCTTATAATATTCGCTACAGCTAATTCGCGACACTTTACACGATTGGCGGTTTGCGTTTGTGATTTGAATCACAAAATGGAAGATTTTTGGATATGCTCTCACTTTTTTCCTTCACTTTTTCGCAGGACAACCATTCTGCTCTCCAGGCTGTCTGTCGCAAGTCTATTATGGGTAATATATTGTCCGCTTAACTTGATTTATCTTTTTTACAGGTATTATATTGACCATTGCTGCCAACTCCAGTACACTCAGCCCATGCTTCCAAACCTCCTGACACCTGATGAAACGCAGCTGCTACTGGCCAGGCGTTTCAAAACCATACGCCTGACCGCCGGTTATAAACGGGAAACCCTTGCCCTGCGGGCCGGGGTCAGCGAGTCGTCGCTGAAACGCTTTGAGAATTCCGGGGAGATTTCGTTGAAGAGTCTTCTGCAATTAGCCCATGCGCTCGGCAGGTTGCGGGAGTTTACAGATATGTTTCAGCCGCCGGAGGCGGAAACCCTGGCCGAACTCAAGGCCCGCACTACCAAAAAAATACCCCGTCGGGGCAGGCTATAAAGGATGACGGTAAGGCCATGGGGAGCTATCAGGAAATAGCGGTTCGTTTTACCAAAGGCCCCGATCTGTTTTTCCCGGTCGGCGTTCTGGCGGTTAAGGATGGCCGTCTCTTTTTTGAGTACGATCCGGGTTGGCTGCGCCGGGGGTTGGAGCTGTCCCCCTTTACCCTGCCCTTGCAGAGCGGCCTGATCAATCATCGGGATCTCGCCTTCGGCCCACTCTTTGGACTCTTCGACGACTCCCTGCCCGATGGCTGGGGGTTGCTGCTCATGGATCGCGCCTTTCGCGCCAGGGGCATTGAGCCGTCCACGGTCTCAATCCTCGACCGTCTTCTCTATCTGGGCGACAGAACCATGGGCGCCCTTACCTATTACCCCCCTGAGAAAAGGGAGCCGTCCCAATCAGTCCCGCTCGACCTGCGCGAATTGGCCGACGAGGCCCGTCTGGTCTATCACGGCAAGGCCCTTGATATCCTGCCCCAGCTTATGCGGGCAGGCGGCAGTCCGGGCGGGGCACGCCCCAAAATTCTGGTCGGTTTTCACCCTGAATGGCTGGAGATGGTGTCTGGCGAGGACGATCTTCCGCCTGGATTCGACCATTGGATGGTGAAATTTTCCGCCATGTCCGACGGCGCGGATGAGGGCAGAATGGAGTATGCCTATTTCCTGATGGCGCGGGCAGCAGGCATCGAGATGGAAGAGGCCCGTCTCTTTGTCACTGGCGGGGGAGATGCCTTTTTCGGGGTGAAGCGTTTTGACCGGCGGCCTGGGAACCTGCGCTGCCACATCCACAGTTTTGCCGGTCTCATCCAGGCGAATTTCCGGATTCCGTCCTGTGATTATGGCGACCTGTTTAAGGCCACCAGCCTGCTCACCAGAAATCACCCTGATCTTGAGCAGCTCTACCGCCGGATGGTCTTCAATATTGTGGCCCACAACAGGGACGATCACGCCAAGAATTTTTCTTTTCTCCTTGACGACGAACACGGCGGCTGGGGGCTGTCCCCCGCCTATGATCTGACCTTTGCCCATGGCCCCGGCGGGGAACACAGCACTACCGTGAAAGGCGAGGGCATCCGCCCCACCCGGCAGCAGTGCGTGGAACTGGGCGGACAATACGGTATCGGCGCGGACAGGGCCAAGGCGCTCTTCGACGAGATACGGGAGGTCGTGGCCCGCTGGCCCGAGTTTGCTAAAGATGCGGGACTGACGGGAAAAATCATTCAGGAAACAGGCCGCTTCCATGAT
>DYMR01000201.1 GCA_020721485.1 Halothiobacillus neapolitanus
TTTTCGGCGTGGAATTTATCGGCCTTGGCCGTGCGGGAGCGCGCGGTCACGCTGTATTTCATTGTGATGGTGGCGCTTGTCGGGGTGTATGCGTTTGTCTCGTTGGGGCGGGCGGAGGATCCTTCGTTCACTCTGAAGGTGATGGTGGTGACGGCGCAGTGGCCGGGGGCGACGGCGCGGCAAATGCAGGATCAGGTGGCTGATCCGTTGGAAAAGGCGTTGCAGGCCGTGCCGTATTTTGATCGGGTGGATACCACGGCGCGCCCCGGCAGCATTGAAATGCTGATTAATTTCAAAGAATCGACCCCGCCCAATCAAATTCAAGGCGCGTTTTATCAGGTGCGCAAGCATTTGGGCGATGTGGCGCATAGCCTGCCGCCGGGCGTGCAGGGGCCGTTTTTCAATGATGATTTTTCCGATGTGTATTTCACGCTGTACGCGCTGACCGCGCCGGGTTTGCCCGCGCGGGAGCTGGCGCGGCAGGCGGAGCGCTTGCGGCAGTCGGTGTTGTCGGTGCCGGGCGTGGCGAAGGCGCACATTTTGGGTGAGCAGCCGGAGCGGGTGTATGTCGATTTAGACCCGGTCAAGCTGAATGCGCTGAACCTGACGACGGCGGAAATCGCCCAAGCGGTGGCGGCGCACAATGCCATCACCCCGGCGGGTTTGATCGAAACCGCGGGCCCGAGGGTGTATCTGCGGGTGGATGGCGGCTACGAGGCCAGTGCGCCGGGCAGTTTGGCGCGCATTGCCGATACGCCTTTGCAGATCGGCAATCGGCAAATTCGCTTGGGCGATGTCGCCACCGTGCGGCATGGCTATGCCGATCCGCCGACTTATCTGGTGCAAAACGAGGGGCAGAACGCGGTGATGGTGGGCGTCATTATGGCGGCCAATGTGAATGGTCTGAGCTTGGGCAGCCGCCTGGATGCGTTCGAGCGGGCGGAGCAGGCGCAACTGCCTTTGGGGGTGAAACTCACTAAGGTGACGGATCAGGCGCATGCGATTGCGGCGGCGGTGAATACCTTTCAAATCAAGTTCTTTGTGGCGCTCGGCGTGGTCATGCTGGTGGGCTTTATCGCGCTCGGGCTGCGCGCGGGCTTGGTGGTGGCTTTGGCGGTGCCGCTCACTTTGTCGATTACCTTCGCGGTGATGCTGATGACGGGAAAAAACCTCGACCGCATTACCTTGGGCGCCTTGATTCTGTCGCTCGGGTTGCTGGTGGATGACGCGATCATCGCCATTGAAATGATGCTGGTGAAGTTGGAGGAAGGGCTGGCGCGGGAGGATGCGGCGGCAGCGGCCTGGGACATCACCGCCGCGCCGATGCTGGTGGGCACGCTGATTACTGTGACCGGCTTTGTGCCGATCGGGTTTGCGGTGTCGAATGTCGGGGAATACGCCGGCAATATCTTTTGGGTGCTCGGTATTTCGCTGCTCGCCTCGTGGTTTGTTGCCGTGGTGTTCACGCCGTATTTGGGGGTGAAGCTGTTGCCGAAGCACGCGCCGCGAACGGAGGCTTCGACGGCGTTGTATCAAGGGCGGCTGTATCGCGGCTTGCGCCGGGTGGTGGTGTTTTGCGTTGATTATCGCTGGCTGGTGGCGGGCGCGACTTTGCTGCTGTTTATCGCCTCGGTGGGGGTGATGAAGCAAGGCGTGGCCAAGCAGTTTTTCCCCAGCTCCGATCGGCCGGAATTGTTGATCGACATTGATTTGCCGGAAGGCTCGTCGATTCGGGCGACGGAAGCGGTGGCGCAGCGGGTCGAAGCCGCGCTCAAGGGCGCACCGCAGTTGGAATCTTTATCTTCTTATATCGGCCAAGGCGCGCCGCGTTTCTTTTTGGCGCTGAACCCGGAGTTGCCGAATCCGGCGTTCGCCAAAATCATCGCCGTGGCGCACAACGCCCAGGAGCGGGATGAGCTGCAAGCGATGTTGCAGAAAAAAATCGACGCGGGCGATTTTCCCGAAGCGCGGGTGCGGCCGCATCCCTTGCTGTACGGGCCGCCGGTCATTTGGCCGGTGCAATTCCGTGTGATGGGGCCGCAAATCAGCGAACTGCGCCGCATTGGCGAGCAGGCGCGGGCGATCATGGCGCAAAACCCGCACACCATCGACCCGCATTTGGCCTGGGGCGAAAAGACGCCGGTGTGGCGGATCGTGCTCGATCCGGCGCGGCTGGCGGCGCTGTCCCTCACGCCGGAAGCCGTGGCAGAGCAAACCCAACTGTGGCTCAGCGGCAGCACGGCCACCGTGTTGCGCGTCGATATTCGCAGCGTGGCGCTGATGTTACGCGGCGCGCCGGATGCCGTGCGCGATCCGGCACAGCTCGCCGCCTTGCCGATTCGATTGGGCAATGGTCGCAGCGTGCCGCTGGGGCAGATCGGGCAGATAGAACCCCGCTTGGAATACCCCGTACTCAAGCGGCGCAACCGCGAACCGTCGATCAATCTCAATGCCGAAGTGCAGGGCGCGCAGCCGCCGGATGTGACCGCCGAAGTCTGGCAGGCGCTGGCACCGCTGCGCGCCAGTTTGCCACCGGGCTACGCGCTTCAGATTGGTGGATCGGTGGAAGAATCGGCCAAAGCGCAGGCCTCCATCATGAAGGTCATGCCGGTGATGGCGGTGCTGATGCTCACCCTGCTGATGTTGGTGATGCGCAGTTTTCCGGGGCTGTTCATGGTGCTGCTCACCGCGCCGTTGGGCTTGATTGGCGCGGTGGCCGCCTTATCCCTGTTCGGGCAGCCGTTTGGTTTTGTCGCCCTGCTGGGCTTGATCGGCTTGGCCGGAATTTTGATGCGCAACACCTTGATTTTGGTAGGGCAAATTCACGAAAACGAGCGCCAAGGACAAGACCGCTACACGGCGGTGATCGAAGCCACCATTCGGCGCGCCCGCCCGGTGGTGCTGACCGCGCTGGCGGCGGTGCTCGCCTTCATTCCCCTGACCGAAAGCACCTTCTGGGGGCCGCTGGCGTACACCCTGATCGGCGGGATTTTTGTCGGCACTTTCCTGACGATTCTGTTCCTGCCCGCCTTGTACGCGCTGTGGTTCCGCGTGCGGCCAACGGGGAGGTGAAGGGGTATTCACCCTCCCCCTTGAGGGGGGAGGGTGGGTGGGTTAGGTGAATATATCGTGTGAATTGATCACCCCCACCCCAGCCCTCCCCCCTCAAGGGGGAGGGGGGCACAACTTATCAGGGTTGTAGCCGCAGAATTTCTCCGTGGCCTTTCGATAGCGCGAAGCGGGTGGAACAGGGGTAATTCACCCTCATCCATCAAGGGGGAGGGGCGTCGCAACTTATCAGGGTTGTAGCCGCAGAATTTCTCCGTGGCCTTTCGATAGCGCGAAGCGTGTGGAACAGGGGTAATTCACCCTCACCCCTCAAGGGGGAGGGGGGGCGCAACTTATCAGGGTTGTAGCCGCAGAATTTCTCCGTGGCCATTCGAGCGCAGGAA
>DYMR01000014.1:0-1487 GCA_020721485.1 Halothiobacillus neapolitanus
AAGGTGGCCGATTCCGGTACGGCTTTGGCCATGCGGGCGGCTTCGACCGGCTTATAGCCCAAGGCTTCGAGCGCGGTAATGGCTTCGTCGAGCGGGTTGCGGCTGATGATGCCGGTGGCGCTGGGCAGGCTCGTGCCATCCAGCCCACCGAGGCGGTCGCGCAGTTCGATAATCAACCGTTCAGCGGTTTTTCGGCCTATGCCGGGCAGGCGAATCAGCGTGGACACATCGTTGCGCTGCACTGCGTCGGCGAATTCTTGCGCGCTCATGCCGGAGAGGATGGCGAGTGCCATTTTCGCCCCCACCCCGCTGATTTTGAGCAGGCTGCGGAACAGGCTGCGCTCGGTTTCGCGCAGGAAGCCGTAGAGCAAGAACGCATCTTCGCGCACCACGGTGTGAATCAGCAGGGTCACGCTTTGCCCCGTCGCAGGCAGGTCGAACATGGTGGAGAGCGGCACTTCCACTTCATAGCCCACGCCGTGCACATCCACCAGGAGCATCGACGGCTGTTTACTGACGAGCGTGCCCTGCAACCGGCCAATCATGTCGAATCCCCTTTGGGTTTACGCGCCCGTTCGAGCGCTAAGTCTGTCCACGCGGCTTGACCGCTGCGCCGCCGATGCCGGGTTTGCGCCATGTGGCGCAGTAATTCGGCCTTGGCGGGCGGCAAGGCGGCCTGTTCGGCCACGACGAGGGAACGCCGCCGGTATAGGTGACAGAGGGCAATGGCCGCCGCATCGGTCGCGTCTTTCGGCAGGGCTTCCTCAAGCGACAATAGCCGACGCACCATGTGCGCCACTTGCGTCTTGTCCGCCCGCCCGGTGCCGACCACCGCTTGTTTGACCACCGCCGGCATGTATTCATGCACGCTCAGGCCATGCCGCACGGCGGCGGCAATCGCCACGCCGCGCGCCTGCGCGAGCTTGAGGGAGGATTCCGGGCTGCGGTACATGAAAATCTGTTCGATCGCGAGTTCGGCGGGGCGATGGATTTCGATCCATTCATCGAGCACCGTCAAAATGGCGCCGAGCCGTTGCGGGAATGTGCCGCGTCGTGTCAGCGCTTCGCTGTGAACGGCTACCGCCCGAGGGGCTGTGGCCGGGGCATCAATGACCGCCAGCCCCAGATTCACCGAGCCCGGATCGATCCCCAAAATGCGCAATGTCGTCATGCCCTGCATGGTATCAGGGATGCGCCGCCCGTTCGCTCGCCCAATCCAGCCGAGGCGCGTGGCGATACCATCCGGCATACAGCAGCACGGCCACCAGCCAAACGACCGCCATGCCGCCCGCGAGCCACAGCAAATGCTGCGCGAGCACGGCAACCGCCAGCGCCGACACCGCGCCCGCCAAGACCATTTGCGTGAAACCTTGCAGGGCGGAACCCAAGCCGCGTTGCGTGGGCAGATAATCCAAACCCATCAAATTGAGGGACGGCATCGCCGTGGCCATGCCCATCGCATAGAGCAGAATCGGGGCGACGACCCA
>DYMR01000014.1:1587-8068 GCA_020721485.1 Halothiobacillus neapolitanus
GCATTCACAACCAAATTCAGCAGCACGCCCGAGGCGCTCAGCCCCAAGCCGACCCACACGCTGTGGCGCGGGGCAAGGCGGGTGGCCAGCGCATTGCTGACGCGACTGCCGAGCATCAACCCCAACACCACGGGCACAAAGAACTTCCAAAAATCCAAGGGGGTTTGCTGCAAACGCTCCAGCAAGATGATCGGCGCCGCCGCGATGTACAAAAACATGCCCGCAAACAACAGGGCGAACACCAAGGTCAAGCCCATAAACGGCGCGTGGCGCACGGCGCGGACATAGCTGCGCAGAATAAACCCGAGGGCGAGGGATTGGCGGCGTTCCGGCGGCACCGTTTCCGGCATAAACCGCCACACGCCCACGATGGATAAGGCGGCGAACCCCGCGAGAAACCAGAATACCGATCGCCAGCCCCATACCGCGTCCAGCCAACCGCCGATCACCGGGGCGATGGCTGGCGCCATGGCGAACACCAAGGTGACATTCGACATGACCTTTTGCGCCCGCGCGCCAGAAAATAAATCCCGCACCAGCGCCCGGCCAATCACCACGCCCGCGCCCGCCGCCATGCCCTGCCCGATCCGCGCCCAAATCAGCTCGGTCAAATCCCGCGCCAGCGCCGCCCCAATGGAGGCGAGCACATACACCGCCAGCGCCACGAGCACCATGCGCCGCCGCCCCCAGGCATCGGACAACGGCCCGTGCACCAGCATCATGCCGCCGAAAAACCACAGGTAGAGGCTCAGGGTGTGCTGCATCGCCGCTTGATCGACCCCAAACTCCGCCGCAATCGCGCCGAACGAGGGCAAATACGCATCGACCGTGAACGGGGCGATCATCAGCAGGCTGGCCACCAGCGGCACGATGAGCCAAGCCGGTTCGCTGCGTGCGGGCACCCCGTCGTTCATCACCGAACCCCGCGCGGCACCGCGCGCCGCCAAATCATGCGGGCACGGGCGTGCGCAGGGCGCGGGTGTTGGCGAGGAAGGTATTGAGCTGTTGATGACCGTGTTCGGTCAGGATCGATTCCGGGTGAAACTGCACGCCTTCGATCACGAAGTCCCGATGCCGCAAGCCCATGATTTCATCGAAGCCGCCATCGGGCAATTCTGTCCAGGCGGTGATTTCAAGCTCCGGCGGCAATGAGGCTTTTTCCACCACCAAGGAGTGATAGCGCGTGGCCTCGAAGGGGTTCGGCAAGCCCGCGAACACCCCTTCGCCTCGGTGATGAATGGGCGACACCTTGCCGTGCATCACCTGTTTGGCGCGGATCACCTTGCCGCCAAACGCCTGCCCAATCGCTTGATGCCCCAAGCACACACCGAAGATCGGGATTTTCCCGGCAAACGCATGCAACACCTCGATCGAAACCCCCGCCTCAGACGGCGAGCAGGGGCCGGGCGAAATCACAATATGCGACGGCGCGCGCGCCGCGATGTCCGCCACCGTGACTTGATCGTTGCGCGCCACCCAGACTTCCACCCCCAATTCCCCGAGATATTGCACGAGGTTGAAGGTGAAGGAGTCATAGTTATCCAGCATCAGCACCATGGGGCGCCTCCTAAAATCAAAGGTTTTTCGAGAAGCCTACAGAACGAGAAGGCGTCGCAAACCCATGCGTCGCTTATCGAACAGGCAGGGGCTTCTCATTCTTCGGCAACCGAATTGGTTCAAAACACAATGTGTCAATTTTCCTGACCCAAGCCATCTCGTTCAGCAAACACTTCCTTCGCGGCAAAGGTGCCATTGAGCGCAGCAGGAAAACCGGCATACACAGCCATTTGAATCATGATTTCGACAATTTCTTGCCTGGTACACCCAACATTGAGCGCACCATGTATATGAACCTTGAGTTGTGGCTGCGCGTTACCGAGCGCAGCTAATGCGGAAACTGTAGCGATTTCGCGTTCTTTCAGTGAAAGAACGCCGCGCGAATAAATGTCGCCAAATGGAAATTCGATGGTGTAGCGCGCAAGATCGGGGGCAATATCTTTCAGTGCCTCGATGACCCTTTCGCCCGCATGACCATCAATCTCTTGCAGCTTGCTCCAACCTCGCGCATAGCGATCTGATTCCACAAAACACCCCCAACCATATGGCTAAAAAGGATTTTTACCCAGAGCAAGATGAACATCATCTCACGATTGCGAACAATCGAACCGTGCCGTAACGGCTTTCAAAACCCTACCATTCATGCCCTCGGCACGGGTTGGCTCGCTTGCACGGCCGATAACACGGCATACGACACCGGCAACGCCGCACCAAACGCCACAAACGAGGGATTCAACATGCAGTCTTTATGATTGTAGCCCAAGCGATTGCCGGCCAAATCGACCAACTGCCCGCCCGCCGCTTCCAGCACGCATTGCGAGGCGGCGGTATCCCATTCGGAAGTGGGGCCAAAGCGCGGATACAAATCCGCCTCGCCCGCCGCCACCAAACAGGTTTTCAGCGCGCTGCCGCAGCGCACGATTTCGACGGTGCCGAGCGCGTCGATCAATGCTTGTTCTTTTTTACTGCCGTGGGATCGGCTCAGAGCCAGCGTGGGCACCGCCGGCACGGGGCGCACGGACAACCGCTCTTCGCGGCCCTCGGGGTGAAAACGCCAACTCCCCACCCCGTGCACGGCGGCATATTCCAGCCCCAGCGCGGGGGCGTACACCACACCCAACACCGGTGCGTGCTGCTCGATCAGGGCGATATTCACGGAAAATTCACCGTTGCGTTTGACGAATTCCCGCGTGCCATCGAGCGGATCGACCAGCCAGTAGCGCGACCACTGCTGGCGCTCCGCCCACGCGGGCAAACCGCCTTCTTCAGTCAATACCGGGATCGAAGGGGTCAAGGCCGTCAGCCCAGCCAAAATAATCCGGTGCGCCGCCAAATCCGCTTCGGTCACGGGCGAATCATCGGCCTTGTGCTCAATCGCGAAATCGCCCGCATACACCTGCATGATCGCCTCGCCCGCCGCCCGAGCCAGCGCTCGAATCGGGTCACGCCAGCTCAGTCTTTCATTCATTGAAACGCTCCCGTTGCGCGCAAAATGCCCGCGCCAAATACAGCGCCGCGATGGAGCGCGCTTCCGTCAAATCCGCATCAAACGCCAGCCGATCCAGCGCATCGAACGGCCGAGGAACCACCTCGACCGGCTCCGGCTCATCGCCCGGCAGCCGGGCGGGATACAAGCCTTCGGCCAGCACCACATGCGTTACCTGCCCGGAATAGGCGGGCGCCGAGGTGAGTGTGCGCAGCAGGGTGAGTCGTTCCGCGCCGAAACCCGCCTCTTCCATTAATTCCCGATTGGCCGCTTCGAGCACCGGCTCACCCGCTTCAATCCGCCCTTTGGGCAGCCCCAATTCATAGCGTTCGGTTCCGCAGGCATATTCCCGAATCAACAGCACCTCGCCCTGCGCGGTGATCGGCACCACCAAGACCGCGCCCGCGCCCTGCCCACGCAGGCGCTCGAACTGCACGGCGACCCCATTGGCAAAGTGTAAATCCACGGCTTCCACGGCAAACAACCGCGTTTCCGCGAGCGGATGCACGGCGCAAATTTTCGGCGGTTCGTTGATCGGCATGCCCATAAGCCCAAAGTGCCCGCCCCAGCTTCGAGGCAATCTGTGCAGTATACCGACTCGCCACGCGCCTGCCGCAGCCGACTCCGCACGCCATTCATCTTCATGGTGAGTTTTGTGCATCGACAGAAACTTGACCGCCCGGCGCTGGCATAGACAATGCCCGCCAGTGCGCAAGGTGTCCCGATATCGTGTATCGAATCGGGGTGAAACTGGGAAGCAGGTGTGAATCCTGCGCTGCCCCCGCAACGGTAATGCGGCTCGATGTGTGTCGAGCGCGAAGTCCGGAGACCGGCCTGGCGTTTTTTTCACTCGGAATGTGCGGTGGGCGCATTCTTTGTCGTGAGCATTCCATCATGTCTTCTGCCGTCTTTTTTGCGCGCCGCGCGCCACTGGCCGCCGCCCTCGCCTGTGCCTTCTCTGCGCCGGTTTTCGCCGATGCCGCCTTAACGCCCATCAATGTCACCGCCAGCCACGGCGCGCCGGTGGCCTTTGCCGGCGTCCCCGAGATTGTGATTGATCGGGCGGAAATCGACCGGCTGCAAGCCAGCTCCGTGATGGATTTATTGCAAAACCGCGCCGGTGTGAACCTCACCAATCTGGGTGGCGCCGGCCAACCCACCTCGATCAGTCTGTGGGGACAACCCGCCTCACAAACTTTGGTGCTGGTCGATGGGGTGCGCATTGGCTCACTCACGGCGGGCTCGGCGTATTTGGAAAACCTGCCTTTGTCGATGATTCAACGGATCGAGATCGTCAAAGGGCCGCGCTCCGGCCAATACGGCGCCGATGCGATGGGCGGGGTGATTCAGATTTTCACCCGCCAGAGCGACCAACCGTTCACGCCCAGCTTTGCCATCGGCGGGGGCAGCCACCACCGCTTCAAAACATCGGCCAATCTCAGTGGCCGCAGCGGCGCGATCGATTACTCGCTCGGCGCCTCGCACGATGGCACGGGCGGCTTCAATGCCTTCACCGACACCACCGGCTCGCCCTATGCCGTAAACCAACCGGATGCCGATGGCTACCGCAACAATTCCGCACAAGGGCGGCTGGGCTATACCGGCGCCAACGGTGCCCGCATCGCCGCGCACTGGCTCGGCACCCATGCGTTCAATGATTACGACGGCAGCAGCTACGGCGGCAACCAACGCCAATCCAACCAACAAACCTTTGGGCTGGATGGCGCTCTGGCCAAAGTCGGCTTGTGGCAATTGCGCGGCAGCGCCGGGCGGAACATCGATCGGCAAACCAATTACTACAACGGGGCGTATGTCTCGGAATTCAACAGCCAGCAAGACTCGTTCAGCCTCGCCAATGATTTTGCGTTCCAAAGCGGCCTACTCACCCTCGGCGCGGATCGACTGAACGACCGCATCACCAGCAGCACGCAATACACCGCCACCAGCCGCCACAACAACGGCCTGTTCGCGCAGTACGCCACCGAGCTCGCCGGCGTGTCGATCCAAACGGCAGTGCGCCGCGACAGCAACAGCCAGTTCGGTACCGCCAACACCGGCTCAGTCGATTTAAGCTGGCAATTCATGCCGAGCCTCGCGCTCACCGGCGGCTATGGCACCGGCTTCCATGTACCCAGCTTCAACTATTTGTATTACCCCGGCTATGCCAACCCGAACCTGAAGCCGGAACGCTCCCGCACCGCCCGCATCGGGCTGAATTGGCAAGGCGACGCGGGCTGGCACAGCAGCCTGACGACTTTCCGCACGCGCACGCAGGATTTGATCGCCTCGACCGCCAGCACCGGCTACATTCCGTACAACATCAACCAAGCGCAAAGCCTGGGCACAGAATGGCAACTCGGCTGGAAAAATACCGATTGGTCGGTCAACAGCAGCGCGACTTGGATTTCCGCCGTCGATCGGCAAACCGGCCTGAGCCTGCCCCGCCAACCTAAATGGAGTGGCCGGATTGATCTCGACCGCAACTTCGGCAACTGGCAAGGCGGCATGACCTTGCGCGGGCAAACCGCCACGCACGAATCCACCGCCAGCCAAATCAACGCGGGCTTTGTGACCGCCGATCTGCGCCTCGCCTACGCCTGGACCCCCCGCTGGCACCTGGAAGCCTCGCTCAACAATGTGTTGAACAAACACTACCAAACCGCCTTCGACTACAACCAAGCCGGACGCACCGTGTTTTTCACCCTGCGCTACGGCTTGTAACCACTTCGCGCGGCGTCCGGACATAATTTTGCGATAATGCGGGCAAGCCTCGAACACCCTTCGCGGCTCACCGAGCTGAAACACGGTCAACCGGGCGTGTTTCAGCGTTCTATACGAAGAGGATGCCGTCATGACCCCCAGCCACCCTGCCAATAACACGGGCACCCACCACCCGCTGACCAACTCGGTCAGTCATGGCGTGTGGGTTTTTGTTTTGCTGGCCGCCAGCATGGCCGCCACGCGCTACCACCACTTCAGCAGTGCGCTGCATTTGGCAGACACCTCCTGGGCGGTGTTTTTTCTGGCCGGTTTGTGGCTACGCACCCGCTGGGGATTACCCGCCTTGCTGCTCCTGGCACTGGGGATTGATCTGGCGTCGGTTGCCGTCGATGGCGCCGCCATGAGCGCCTGCTTCACCCCGGCATATCCGGGGCTGGTGCTCGCGTATGGCGCTTTGTGGCTTGCCGGCCGCTGGGCGGCACGGTTCACCGCCGCCGAATCCCTACCAACCGCCACCCTCTGCCGCATCGGCTGGGCGACCGTGGGCGCCCTCGCCGCGTTTGCCTTATCGAATGTCACCTTTTGGGCATTTTCCGGTCATTTCGGCGGCCTCGGCCTAGTGGACTACAGCAGCCGCGTACTGCCCTACCTCGGCCATTATGTGCAAACCACCTTGGGCTATGTGTTGATCGGATTAGCCCTCGCCGTCCTGTGGCT
>DYMR01000014.1:8168-13044 GCA_020721485.1 Halothiobacillus neapolitanus
GTTAAGCCACGCCCTGCGTTTCGCGCTCCAGTCGCAGACGCATTTCATCCACCCGCGCTTCGAGTTGCCGAATATCCGGCACGGCAATCCGGCGATCATCCACGCTGGCGGTGTATTGCCACAAATCCCCTTCGACACGGGTTTCTTGTTGCAGGCGTTCCGCCGTCCATTCCTCTGAACGCGGCACGCCAGAGAGCAACACGGCGTAATACGGCAAGGCGATGTCCGGGTTGGTGCCGTACAGCACGGCACAACGCACGCGCTGGCCGATGGTGGGCACGGCACCGTGGTGCATGGCCTCCAAGCTCACCAAGACGATGCGCTGCCCGCGCCACACCACTTCAGCCGCTTCTTGCCGCCCCAGTTGGCTACCGCCCTCCGGCAACATGACCTCGGTGATTTCCGCCACCAAGGCATACGGCACGACGATATCCACTCCACTGATTTGCGTGGGCAAGCGCACCACCCGAATGGCTGCCTCGCTGGATTTGGGCGCCGGCGCAGCGGTGCCGATGACAAAGCCTTCTTCGGCGGAATCCTGCGCGCTCATTCTTCATTCTCCTGTGCCTTGGGTGCATCCTCGCCACTGGGACGACGGTCGCCGATGAACTGGTCGATGCGGGCAATCAAATCCGATTCGGTGTAGGGCTTGCCGAGGTAGGCATTCACCCCGAGCGCCTCGGCGCGGCTGCGGTGTTTTTGGCCGGTACGCGAGGAAATCATGATGACCGGCACCGCGCGGGTGTGTGGGTCGTTGCGAATAGCGCCCAGCAGTTCGAAGCCGTCCATTCGGGGCATTTCAATGTCGGTCAAGACCACATCCGGCTGCTGTTCGTGCAGGATACCCAACGCCTCGACGCCATCCCGCGCCAGCACCACATCGATGTGGTAGCGTTCGAGCGTGCGCGCCGTGACTTTGCGCACGGTGAGCGAATCGTCCACCACCAAGACCATCGGCCGACGACGCAGCGATTTGACGCTGCCTTCCTCGGCGGGTTTTTCTTCGCGGCGTTGGAATTGGCGCACCAATTCGAACAGTTCGAGCACGAGCATGACATTGCCATCGTCGGCGATGGTCGCGCCGGAAAGCCCCGGAATACGCGCCAACGGCGTGCCCAGAGATTTCACGAACAATTGAATGCCGCCGAGTTGGTGATCGACCTGAATCGCAAAGCGCCGCTCGCCCAGCTTGAACAAGAAGACCGGGCGAATCCCCGCTTCCTGTAGCGCACCGTGCCGGCCGTGCTGCACCAAATCGCCCAAGTAGAACAGCGGGTAGCGTTCGCCATTGAGCATCACCGCCGGGCGGGCGCTGGCGAACTGCTCCGCCAGTTGCGCCGTGGTCATGCGCGTGACGGACACGACACCTTTGTACGGAATGGCGTAGCGGTCTTCGCCCGCCGCCACCAAAATCCCGCGCGTCATCGCTTGCGTGAGCGGCAGGTTGAGCTGGATGCGGGTGTATTGACCAAATTCCGACTGAAGATCGACAAAACCGCCCATCTCGCGCACGGCACCGGCCACCACATCCATGCCCACGCCACGACCCGCGACCTGCGACACGGTGCCCGCTGTGGAGAATCCCGGCAGGAAGATCAGGCTGCGGGTTTCTTCGTCGGTCAACTCCATGTCGGTCGGGATCAGTTTGCGTTCCAGCGCTTTGCGGCGAATCGCATCCAAATCCAAACCACGGCCATCATCTTTCAGCTCCAGCGTGACATTGCCGCCAGTGCTTTCGATGGTGATTTCGATCCGCCCCATTTCCGGCTTGCCTTTGGCCAGCCGCTCCTCGGGTTGTTCGATGCCGTGCGCCAAGCTGTTGCGAATCATGTGTTCGAGCGACGGCAGCAATCCCACCAGGGTCAGCCGATCCAACTCGGTCTCGCCATTGACGATGACGAGTTCGGCGCTGCGCCCCATTTCCTCGCCCACTTGCCGCACGATCCGGCGCAAGCGCGCCACCACATCGTTGAAGCGCACCATCCGCATCGACAACATGCCATCTTGCAGCTTGCGCCCCAAGCGGGATTGTTGGAGCAGGAGCAACTGCGATTGCTCGGTCAGGTCGCTCATGGCCTCTTCGATACTGGAAATATCGCCGAGACTTTCCATGATGCCGCGACTCAGTTCCTGCACTTGAGTGAAGCGGTCGAATTCCAAGGGATCGAATTCATCCTCGCCCAAGCCGCTTTCGGCCATGAGCTCGGTCTTCATCTGCGATTCGGTTTCGATTTCCAAGCGGCGTAACTGGCCACGCAAACGGGTAATGGTTTGTTGCAATTCAAACAGTTGCCGTTCGAAGCCGTTGACTTGGCGTTCGATTCGCGCTTGCAGCAATACCGTTTCGCCGACTTGGTTGACCATCGAGTCGATCCGGTCGGCATCGACGCGAATCTGTTCCCGACGAACTTCGTTGACCAGGTTGGTGGCGTGCGGCGCAGTCGCTTCGAGCGAGGGCGCAGACTCGGCCACCGGTTCTGGCGCTGCGACCGGCGCAGGCGCAACCGGTACCGCGCGTACCTCGACCACGGGTTGAGCGACATCGGACGCTGCCACCGGCTCCGGCGCTGTCGTCGCCTCGATCAATGGCGCGCCATCGGAAGCAATCTGCACCAGCAACGCCAGTTGGGTCGGAATCGGCTCGTGCGAACGCACCTGATCGAGCATGACCGCCAAGGCATCATAAGTATGCTGCACCAGGGCAATCAGCCATTCCGCCCGCTCCACGCCCCGATCCCGTGCCCGATCCAGCCGATCTTCCAGCAAGTGGGTCACATCGGCCAAGTTCAGCAAGCCCGCCATCCGCGCGCCCCCTTTGAGGGTGTGCAGATTGCGGTGCAGCAGCCGGATCGAGTCCAAATCGTGCGGATGCGCGCGCCAATGGGCGATATAGCCATCGGCTTTTTCCAGCAGCTCTTCCGCTTCTTCGAGGAAAATTTGCAGAATATCGGCGTCTTGGTCCCCGGGCAGATCGTCTGGTCGCGTGACCAGGCCGAGTCGCGCCGCAGCCGCCGCCGCCTGATCGTGACTGAGCATCGTCAGGGTCGGCAGAGCCAACACTTTCGGCTCCGGCACAACGGGTTCGGGTTCCGGCTCGACTTCATCATCCGCGAAGGTGCCATCGAACGACGCCATCAATTCTTCGGTGCCAATTTCTTCCGGCTCGTCGATCGCCGCCGGCGGCGTGAGTTGACGGAGTAGGCTGTCGATCCGATCGGCAATCGCCAATTCGACCGGGGCAATCTCCGGCGCGGCTTCCGCCGGCACAATCGCCCAGGCGCGCAGCGAATCCATCACCCGCAAGGCATCGCCCATCACCGCCAGATCCGGCGCTTCCAAGCTGCGTTGATGCTCTTCCAGCAGACGCACCCACTCTTCTAAGCGGTTCGCCACCTCGGCCAACGGGGTAACGCCGGCGGTGCGCGCCGAACCCAAAAGGGTGTGCACCAAGCGCACAAGTTCTTTGTCGCAGGGCAAATCGAAGCCGTTTTGCACGGCATGTTCGACCTGTTGCCCCAAGCGCACGAGATACCCGGAAGATTCTTGATCGAAAATATCGCGCAGCACCGGATCGGCAATAATCGAGGCCACCGCAGCGACGGGCACGAATTCCGGCTCTGGCTCCGGTTGCGGCTCCAGCGCCACCACCGGCTCGATGGACTCAGCAGTGGATTCGTCCGCCGAAGCAGGTACCGCTTCGAACTGCGGCGAAGGCTCGACCCACTCGTTGAAAGACACCTCTGGCACGGAGCCAAATACGGTTTCTGGCATCTGCTCGGGCATCTGCTCGGGCATCTGCTCGGGCAGCATCTCGACGGCAGGCGTCAGATCGACCGGCGCCATGTCCACAGGGGATGGGTAAGCCCAAGATTCCACGGCATCCGCAGGTGCCACTTCGTCTGTATGCCTCTCCGGCGCGGATTCGTATACGGGCTCGAACACGGTCTCGACCAGCGGCGGTTCTTGCTCGATGGATGCGGCGCTGAACTCGACGGGTTCCGCCTGCGCCGGAGTTGGCATCGGTTCGACCGCCGAAGCCACCGGCTCTGCCGCCGACGCGGCGGTCATCTCGCCACTACGCCACCGTTCTGCCGCCGCCAAACTATTGTGCCAATAGGTCGCAGCAGGGTATTCGCCGCGCTCCAGCATCGGCAGTGCCGATGACATCAAGCCCACTGCCGCGTGAACTTCTGCACGCAAAGCCACCGGCGCGGCGACTCGTTCATCCAGCACGCCGTTCAGCAGATGTTCGTAAGCCCAGCCCCACTCGCCAATGTCATTCAGCCCCACCATCCGGCTACTGCCTTTGATGGTGTGGAATCCACGGCGCACGGTAATTAATTCTTCACGCGCGCCGGTATTGAGCCAACGCTCGGCGGCTTCTTGGATTGCCGGAATTTCCTCGGCCATTTCTTCGGCAAACACCGCGCGCATTTCCAAGGCCATTTCGTCCAACGGATCGACCACAACCGCTGGCGCTTCCGCGTGTTCTTCCCCTGATTCTTCCGCCATCTCCGCTGGCAGTCGCAGCGCGCTGTCATCCGGCAACCAAGCCGAATCCATCGCGGCAGGCTCGGCCTCGGCAGGCACTTCCGGCAAGGTCAGATCCAAATCACTGGGCGCAGACGACAACCACAGCGAATCGGTTGTCGTTTCTTCCTGCGAAGTCATCGGCAAGGCCAAGGCATCGTGCGGAACCGCCGGTTCAGCCGACTCCGCCTCGGCGGCAGAATGGGACGGCCATTCATCCGACAAAGACAGGGAAACTTCAGGTGCGGCAGACGATGCGACAACGGGGGACGCATCCATCCACGCCTCGGTGGATGGCTCCGCAACCGGTGCGGCGGACAGCGGTGCCGCCGGTTCGACCATAGCC
>DYMR01000014.1:13144-16944 GCA_020721485.1 Halothiobacillus neapolitanus
CCCGTGAGAAACCGCGCCATCTCTTTATGGTGATCCCGCAGGTTTTCGAGATAAAACTCGATCGCGGAAGACACTTCCGCCACCGCCGCCAATTCCGTGGGATGGACGCCTTGAAGATTGAGCACATTGCGGCGCAGCCAATCCCGCAGGCCATGAATGAGCGGCATGGCGGCAGTCAATTCGGCCACGGTCAAAGCGCGCCCCACGCCGGACACCAACCCCACCGCGTTGGTGAGGGTTTCCGGCGCAATGGCTTGCCCCGTCGGCCGCAGGGCGGTATTCACCGCATCTTTGGCCGCAATGATGTCTTCGAAACAGGCGGTGGCGAGCGGCACCAGCGATTGACGCATCACGCGGTCAATCGGGGTCAGCTCATGTTCACGGTCATCGATGTACACGCCGATTTGCGTCACCACCTGTTCGGTGGTCATGACAGCAATCGCCAATTCCATCAAAAACGCATCATCGAGCAACACCGCGCCCCGCACGACTTGGCCGAGCTGTTCCTGTGCCGCGCGCAGCTGGGTGGATTCCCGCTCATACCCCAAGGTGCCGAGCACCCCGATGACTTGGCTCAGGCGCGGCTGAATCCGCGTCAACGGCTCCAAATCGGCCTTGTTGCCGCGCACGAACAAATCCAACACATCTTGGGCGGCATTGAGTTCTTCGGCCAGCACTTCGGCCACTTGCCGCAGCGCCTCGCTCTCAAGACCCAAGAAGCGTTTGCCTTCTTGCGCCACATCCAGCAGAGCACGCCACCCTTCGACCGTATCACCGCAGAGCGATTGCTCCAGCGGCAATTCTTGAATCAGGGCAGTGACGAGATCGGCGGCGAATTCGATGGCTTCATGCCGAATATGGGTTTGATCTTTGCCCTGCAATTCCATGCGGAACAGGCGCAGCACGCGCCCGATCACCCGTTGCGCTTGCGGCAGATACCGGTTGGCATCCCGCGTGATGGCGCGCAGCAGTTCTTCGAACGCGCGCGTGGCGACCACCACCGCCCGGTTAATTTCCCGGTCGATGATTTGGTCAAACACTTGCAACAAACCCGGAATCGCCGACACATCGCCGCGCAACAGCAGCAGAATTTGCTGCTCCATATGCCGCAAACGCTGGAGGTCGGTTTGCCGCTCCGCCGAATCCAATTCGGCAATGCCGAGGTAGGGGCGAACGAACACCCGGCTTTCGCTCAGCAACAATTGTGTGCGCAACACCACACCCGCCGGCGCCAATTCGGGCAGCGATTGCGCCGCCCGCAAGCGATTAATCATCGGCAGCAAACTGGTGGCATTGACCGACGCACCCACGCTGAGGCGATCCAGCGCCGCCCGCAACAGCCATGCGGCTTCGCTGATAACGGTGAGCAGTTCGGTGGCATTGGTCGGTTGCGTTTCGAGCAGCACCAAGCCGGACATCTGCTCTTTGAGCAATACCCGCAAGGGATGAAGATCGGAAATCGCCAGTACAGAATCAATGGTTTTGACTGCTTGCAACGATTCAAACAACAAATCATTGCCGCCTGAGCCGCCCCCCAAATCTTCGAGGGCGCGCAAAAGCTGGTCGAGTTTTTCCGTTAGCCCTTCCTTGAGCCAATCCAGAACAATGGAGTCCACTTGAGATTCTGTGCGCATGGCCACAAACCGCTCCTAGGATGTGATCGGCGCTCTCGCGCCGACGCTGCCGTTCCTTCAGCCTTGACGGTACTGGAAACGAACTATTTCTGTTCCGCTGCGCAAAACCACACGGCGAAAAACTTTAGGGAATCACGCCGCCACCGGATCACCGATCCGGCATCTTAAAGCCCGCGACCGACCGATTCAGCTCGGAAGACAGGGAACCGAGTGTCCCAATTTCTTCCGCCGCGCGAATCGCTTTGTCTGAGGTTTCTTGCGTGTTTTCGCGGATATTGTTGACCTTTTCCCGCAGGTTGGTGGCGACTTGCGCCTCCTGCTCAGTCACTTGCGCGATCTGACTGATCTGCTCAGAAAGATTCAGCGAGACCGTTTCAATTTCTTGCAGTGCTTTACCGGCGTTTTCCGCCAGCGCCGCCCCACTCACCACATTCGTCGTGGTTTGTTCCATGGCGAGCATCGCCTCAGAAGTATCGGTTTGAATCGTGTTCACCAGCAATTCGATCTGACGGGTCGCTTTACCCACCCGTTCCGCGAGGCGCTGAACTTCGTCCGCAACCACGGCGAAGCCGCGACCCGCTTCACCGGCCATGGCCGCTTGAATCGCCGCGTTCAACGCCAGAATGTTGGTTTGGTCGGCAATGTCGGTAATCAGCCCGACGATGTCGCCAATTTCTTGTGACGATTCGCCCAACCGCTTGATCCGTTTCGCGGTTTCTTGGATTTGCTCGCGAATGTTGGTCATGCCCGCGATGGTTTCCCGCACCGCGTCACCACCACGGTGCGCCACGGCGACCGAAGATTGGGCAATCGCTGCCGATTGCTGCGCATTGAAGGATACCGCTTCGATCTGGTCTGACATTTGCGCGATGGCATCCGATACCACGCTGATCTGCTGCGCTTGCTCGCGGGATTTATCCGCCAGTGCCCGTGAATCCGACTGCGAGCGCTCTACCGCCGCCGACACACGCACGGAGGTGTCGTTGATCGTGCCGACCAGATCCCGCAGCGCGTCGATGGAGTAGTTCACCGAGTCGGCAATCGCGCCAGTGATTTCTTCCGTGACCGTGGTGTGCGAGGACAAGTCGCCGTCCGCCAGGGTCATCATCTCGTCAAGCAGACGCAGAATCGCCTGTTGGTTGCGTTGGTTTTGCCCCTCGGTGGCCCGCATGGCCGAACGAGAATCGCGCACCAGCACCACACCCAACCAGAACAGCAGCACCAAGGCCAGCAAGCCGGTGAGGTAGCCAACATAGGCCAGGCGCCCCGAGTTCAACTGATCTTCTGCCAAGCCGCCGGCGAGTTTGGACACATTCGCGGTGAAGGCGCCCGCAATTTTGTCGATGGTGGTCGCCGCTTGGTTGGCACTCAACAGCGCCGGCGCTTGCGACAACACATCGGAGCCGCCTTGGTTGACCGTGGCGAACAACACCGCCACATCCCGCAGTTTGCTGCGCGTCGCCGAGTCGTCAATGCGCGGCGCCATGCGGTTGCCATTCAGGAACCCGTTCAACACGCCGCCGAACAGCGCCACATCTCGACCGAAGCGATCCGAGGCATTCGCAGCGGTTTGATCGCCACCGGTGATTTCGCCCATCGTCAAGCCGATACGCTCAATCAGCATCAGTTGGCGCGTGGCCAAATACACGACTTGCGGTGAGGCATTCGCGGCGATCAGCGCCTGCACGACATCATCCGAAGTGGAGAGCAAATCCGGCAGCAACTGGTTGATTTGCACCGCCAAACCAGAGACCCCGAGAATCGCTTTCTGACCTTCGAGCACCTTAGCCAAGGCGAGGTTGTATTCGTTCCAACTGGTTTGCACCGCACCCAGTTCCGGCTGACGATCCGCCGGCACGCGGGCATTGAGCCGCTTGGGATCCTTGCCGCTCAGTGCGTCCAGATCCGCGATGAACCGTGCGCGTTGAGTAAGCACCGTGTCGAATGAAGCCTTGTTACCGCGCACCGCGCGCAGGGTTTCGATGGTCATTTCTTGCGCGGTTCGTTCCAGTTGCGACGCCACCAAGCGGCGATCCAACAAGGATTGATCGTTCTGCGCGGAGACGATGAAAATTGCAACGGTGACCAAGAGCGTCACTGCGGCCACCACAATCAGCCCGATGACCTGACGGCTCAGACCACCTACTCTAACTCCAAGACTCATGG
>DYMR01000015.1 GCA_020721485.1 Halothiobacillus neapolitanus
GGCGGCCAAACCCGGATGCCGAAAGTGCGCGATGCGGTGAAAGAGTTCTTCGGCAAAGAGCCGCGCAAAGATGTGAACCCGGACGAAGCCGTGGCCGTGGGTGCGGCAATTCAAGGCGGCGTTCTGGCGGGCAGCGTCAGCGATGTGCTGCTGCTGGATGTCACGCCGCTGTCGCTCGGCATCGAAACCATGGGCGGCGTGATGACCAAGCTCATCGAGAAAAACACCACCATTCCGACCAAAGCGGGTCAGGTGTTCTCGACCGCCGATGACAACCAAACCGCAGTGACCGTGCATGTGTTGCAGGGCGAGCGCGAAATGGCGGCGGGCAACAAGTCGCTGGGTCGGTTTGATTTGACCGATATTCCCTCTGCGCCGCGCGGCATGCCGCAAATCGAAGTGACCTTCGACATCGACGCCAACGGCATTTTGAATGTGTCGGCCAAAGACAAAGGCACGGGCAAGGAGCAAAAAATCGTCATCAAGGCGAATTCGGGCTTGTCTGATGCCGAAGTGCAACGCATGGTCGATGACGCCGCTGCCCACGCGGAAGAAGACAAAAAACTGCGCGCGCTGGTGGATGTGCGCAATCAGGGCGATGGTTTGATTCACACCGTGGAAAAAACCATCAAGGATGCGGGCGAAGCGCTCACCGATGCCGACAAACAGCCGTCCAACGACGCGATGGCTGCCCTGCGTGAGGCGATGAAAGGCGATGACAAGGCCAATATCGAGGCCAAAATCAACGCGCTGACCGAAGTGTCCACCGCATTGATGCAAAAAGCTGCTGGCGCGGCGGGCGCGGCACCGGGCGGTGCTTCTGCCGGCGGCGCAGCGGGCAAGGACGATGATGTGGTCGATGCCGAGTTCGAAGAAGTCAAAGACGACAAAAAATAAGGTCATCTTCTGAGGTCAAACCCCGGTAGCGCGGCTGCCGGAACGCCCCCTCTTCAAACCCGTTTTGAAGGGGGATTTACCAAGTCCTTCAACCTCTGCGTTGGCCGTGTTTTGGCCGCAGACGGTTGACGGATTTTTTGCTGATTGAGTGCTTATGTCTACCCAGCGTTGCTATTACGAAATTCTTGAAGTCGAGCGCACGGTTTCCGGCGATGAGCTGAAAAAAGCCTACCGTCGGCTCGCCATGCGGTTTCACCCGGATCGCAACCCGGATGATCCCTCGGCCGAGGAAAAATTCAAGGAAGCCAAAGAAGCCTTCGAGGTGCTCTCCGACGCACAAAAACGCGCGGCCTACGATCAGTTCGGTCATGCCGGGGTCAATCCCAACATGGGCGGTGGGGGCGGTGGCGGCTTCGGTGGGGCGGGCTTTGCCGATATTTTTGGCGAAGTGTTTGGCGATATTTTCGGTGGCGGTGGGCGCGGCGGAAATCGTGCGTATCGCGGCGCCGATATGCAATACCACCTCAAAATCACGCTGGAAGAAGCGGTGCGCGGCACCACGGTGGAAATTAAAATCCCGACCACCGAAGAATGCTCGGTGTGCCACGGCAGCGGCGCGAAGCCCGGCACCGGTAAAAAAACCTGCGGCACCTGCAAAGGCGCGGGCGCGGTTCGCGTGCAACAGGGGTTTTTCTCGATTCAACAGCCGTGCCCGACCTGCGGCGGCACCGGCGAGATCATCGAAGACCCCTGCACGGCCTGCCACGGTGCGGGTCGAGTAGAAACCCAGAAGACGCTGTCGATCAAAATTCCGCCCGGTGTCGATACCGGCGACCGCCTGCGCCACAGCGGCGAGGGAGCGCCCGGCGAGAAGGGCGGGCCGGCGGGTGATTTGTATGTGCTGATCGAGGTCAAACCGCATGCAATTTTCCAGCGCAACGATGCGGATTTGCTCTGCGATATGCCGATCAGTTTTGTCACGGCAGCCTTGGGCGGCGAAATCGAGGTGCCCACGCTCGATGGGCGGATTGCGCTGAAAATTCCGGCGGAAACCCAAACCGGCAAGGTGTTCCGCCTGCGCGGAAAAGGCGTGGCGCCGGTGCGCGGCGGCGCGGCGGGCGATTTGATGGTGCGGGTGCACATCGAAACGCCGGTGAATTTAACCGCTGAACAGCGCGAATTGCTGCACGCCTTCGAGCGCGCCTTGCTCGGTGAGCAGGGGGCTGAAATTGCCGAACGGCATCGGCCGAAAGAACGCGGCTGGCTCGATGGCGTCAAACGATTTTGGGATGATTTACGCGGCGAATAATCGGTCAACGCGATGGGGAACGACACATGAAGAGGATCCGAGCAGCGAGTATCGCGGTGGTTTTGTGTGGTGCGATGGGCGCAGCGCAGGCGGCCGATAACCTCTATTCCATGAAAGCCTTGATGGATGCCAAAGTCGTGGCCAAGGGCGACAGCGCGACCGTCGGCGAAGTGGGCAATGTGATTGTCGATCAAGGCATGACGATCTCCGGTTTGGTGATCGACATGGATCACGGCGTTGCGGCTGTGGGCGGGCATTCGCTGTTCGTCGCGCGCGGACAATTTTGGGTGCAAACCGAACGCGAAGGCGCGCTCGATCAAGTGCAGTATGTCGTGCATTTGAATGAGCCGATCGCGGCGGCAGCGCATTACCCGCAAGCCGACGAGAGCTGGTGGCAATCGGCGAAGGGCGCGGCGGGCGCGGTGTGGCACAAAACCAAATCGACCGCCGGCAGTGCCTGGGATGAAACCAAGGCGGCAACGGGGCGAGCGTTCGATGCCACCAAAGACGCCACTAAAAATGTGTTCGACAGCATTCGGGAAAAGATGCAATAAATCCCTGCCGCAATATAACGCGGCAAAGGAATAAAACACGGTAAACGGCGGAATGCCGATTGACTTCCGGGGCGAGGCTTTCTATAGTTCGCGTCCCGAATTGAAACGCGATTGACCGCCCGGTGATCTGGTGGGGTTGGCGCTTAAAAACACAACGGGCCCCGCATGGGGCTTTTTTATTTTTCAGGCACAGGCATGCAGAAAATTCCTGATTCGATCGAAGCCCTGTTGGAGCCGGTGGTGACTGCCGCCGGTTATCGCTGGGTGGGCGGTGAATTTCGGGGCGGGCCGGATGGCTTGCTGCGGGTGTATATCGACCGCGCCGAAGGCATTACGCTCGACGATTGCACCGTCGTGAGTGATGCAGTCAGCGGCGTGCTGGATGTGGAAGATCCGTTTCCAGGGTTCTACCGGCTGGAGGTTTCCTCGCCGGGGCTGGAACGGCCGCTCTTTCGCGCGTCGGATTTTGCCGAATTTGTCGGGCGCGTTGCGCGGGTGCGTTTGCGTCGGCCGGTGCAGCAACGGCGTCGGGTCGAGGGGGAAATCCTTGGCGTCGAGGGCGAGCACATTCGCATGCAAGTGGCGGCTGAAGGGGTGGAAATCACCTTCGATTTTGTGGAAGTGGAACGGGCAAATCTCGTTTTTGATTTTGGTGATGCTAAGCGCGACCGTGCTCCACGGCGCGCATCGAATTGATGCCAGGACTGTGCTGATATGAGTAAAGAAATCCTTTTTGTGGCGGACGCGGTTTCCAATGAGAAAGGCGTTAACCGGGGTGAGATTTTCGAAGCGATCGAGGCGGCGCTGGCGCAAGCTGCGCGCAAACGCCACGGCGGCGACATTGATACCCGCGTCGAAATCAACCGTGAAACGGGCGATTACCGCACTTTCCGTCGCTGGCTGGTGGTCGAGGGTGAGTCTTCTGAGAATCCCGAACGGGAAATGATTTTAGAAGCCGCTCGCTTGGATGAGCCGGAAATCCTGCCGGGCGCGTTCGTAGAAGAGGAAATCGAGTCGGTCGAATTTGGCCGCATTGCCGCGCAAGCTGCGAAGCAGGTCATCGTACAAAAAGTGCGCGAAGCCGAGCGCCGTCAAGTGGTCGATCAATACATTGACCGCAAAGGCAGCCTGATTATGGGCTTAATCAAGCGGATCGATCGGGGCAATGTCATCCTCGATTTGGGTGGCAATATCGAAGCGCTGGTGCCGCGCGAGCACATGATTGGCCGTGAGGCCGTGCGCCCCGGCGACCGTCTGCGCGGTTACCTGTTCGATGTGCGCCACGAGCCGCGCGGGCCGCAGTTGTTCATCAGCCGCACCATGCCGGAATTCTTGATCGAGCTGTTCAAGCTGGAAGTGCCCGAGATCGAACAAGGGCTGATCGAAATCAAGGGCGCGGCACGCGATCCGGGCTTGCGCGCGAAAATTGCCGTGCATACCCGCGACCAGCGGATCGACCCGGTCGGGACTTGCGTCGGCATGCGCGGATCGCGCGTGCAGTCGGTCACCAATGAACTGAGCGGCGAGCGCGTCGATATCATCATTTGGGATCAAAGCCCGGCGCAATTCGTCATTAATGCCATGTCCCCGGCGGAAGTGGTGTCCATCGTGGTCGATGAAGATCGGCACAGCATGGATGTCGCCGTGACCGAGGAAAAACTTTCCCAAGCGATTGGGCGCGGTGGCCAAAATGTCCGTTTGGCCAGCCAATTGACCGGCTGGCATCTCAATGTCATGGGCGAGAACGAAGCGGCGGCCAAAGGCGAGCAAGAGTCTCGCCGCCTGATCGATGCGTTCATGGCGCAACTCGATGTCGATGAAGATGTCGCGTCCGTGCTGGTCGAAGCCGGTTTCTCCTCCTTGGAAGAAATTGCCTATGTGCCGACCGCCGAACTGCTGGATGTCGAAGGGTTTGATGAAGGCATCGTGGAAGAACTGCGTAGCCGCGCCCGCGATGGCCTGTTGGCACAAGCCATTTCTGGCGATGACGGGGCGGACGCCGAGCTCACGCTCGATGGGCTGGACGGCATGACCGAAGAATTATTGGCGGCGCTGCACGCGGCGGGCATTACCGCAACGGATGATTTGGCGGAACTGTCGATTGACGAACTCACCGCGTTTGAAGGCGTAGACGAAGCCTTGGCGCATCAGCTCATCATGGCCGCGCGTGCGCCATGGTTTGCCTGAGTCCGCCCGCACTATTTTTGAATTGATCAGACCACAGGAGAGAGCATGTCCGAGGTCACGGTAAAAGAACTGGCTGAATCTATTAAAACAACGCCGGAGCGGCTGTTGGTTCAGTTGGCCGAGGCGGGCATTCGCGCTCCGTCGGTGGATGCGGTTATCAGCGATGCCGACAAAATGAAATTGTTGGCGCATTTGCGCAAGCCGGAAGCGGGCGAAGCCGAGGCCAAAACCAAAATCACCCTGCAACGCAAAAAGCAGGAAGAGATTAAGGTCGGCGGCGGCAGCGCCACGCGCGGAAAAACCGTGGCCGTGGAATATCGCACGCGCAAAACCTATGTGGCGCGGGAAGTGCCCGTGGCCCCGCCTGCGGTACCCGTTCCGCCGGCTCCGGTGCAACATGTTCCGGCGCCTGCCGTTGCCGAGGCATTGACTCCGCCGGTTGAAGTGGCGGATCAACAGACCGTTCAAGTGGCCGCTCAACAGCCCGTTCAACAGAATGGGCACGAGGCGCTAGTTGCTGTGGCAGAAAGCGTTGAGGCGGTTCCCGCTGCCGATGAGACAGTCGAGTCGCCGGTTGCTGCGCCCGTCGAAATGGTCGAAATGGTCGAGCTGGTTGAAGAACCGCTGGAGCCGGTGGCTGAGGCGGAACCCGTGGTCGAAACAACGCCGGATGCGGCCGCTGCGGGCGACGGCACAGGCCGTGCGAAGCCGCGTTTGCGCATCATTGCCATGCCGTCGGATGCGCCGGGCGTCGCCCCGAAAGCGCGCACCCCGGCCAATAACACCGCAACGGCCAAACCCGCGCCGCGTACCGCGCCTGCCACCGGAGATTCGCCCGAAGAGGCTGAGCGCAAAAAAGGCGCCAAGCATGGCGGCAAAGGTCGGCACGAGCGGGATGAAAAATCCGGTCGCAGCGAATTGCATCTGGGCGCCGGTGCCGAAGAGCGTCGTGCCCGTCGCGCCAAAAAATCGCCTTCCCGCCATTCGGCAGGAGGCAAGCAGGCCTCTAACTTTGAGAAGCCCACGGCGCCCGTCGTGCGGGACATCACCGTGCCGGAAACCATTTCCGTGTCCGATTTGGCGCTGAAAATGTCGGTCAAAGGCATTGATGTGGTCAAAACTCTGTTCGGCATGGGCGTGATGGCGACCATCAACCAAATGCTCGATCAGGATACCGCCCTGCTGGTCATCGAAGAAATGGGGCATGTCGGCATCGCCCAAAACGATGATTCGCTGGAAACCGAATTGCTGGCCGCGATTGAGCAGGGCGTGGCGCAACCGCGTCCGCCGGTCGTTACCGTGATGGGGCATGTCGATCACGGCAAAACTTCGCTGCTCGATTACATTCGTCGCGCCAAGGTGGCGTCTGGCGAAGCGGGTGGCATTACCCAGCACATTGGTGCCTACCATGTGCAAACCGCGCGCGGCGTCATCAGCTTCCTCGATACGCCGGGTCATGCGGCGTTCACCGCCATGCGGGCGCGTGGGGCGAGCGTGACCGACATCGTGATCTTGGTGGTGGCCGCTGACGATGGTGTGATGCCGCAGACCAAAGAAGCCGTGCAGCATGCGCGCGCAGCGGGTGTGCCGATCGTCGTGGCGATCAACAAAATCGACAAACCGAACACGGACTTGGAACGCATCCGTAGCGAGCTCTCGCAATTGGAAGTGATTTCCGAAGAATGGGGCGGTGAAACACAATTCGTTCCGGTGTCGGCCAAAACCGGCGAAGGGATTGATGCGTTGTTGGATGCGGTGTTGATTCAAGCCGAAGTACTGGAATTGAAAGCCCCCATCGAAGGCCACGCCAAAGGCTCGGTGGTGGAATCCTCGCTCGAAAAAGGTCGCGGCCCGGTGGCCACCATCCTGGTGCGCAGCGGCACGCTGAATAAAGGCGATGTGGTCTTGGTCGGCTCGGAATTTGGTCGTGTGCGGGCGATGTTGGATGAAAACGGTCATCCCATCGATTCGGCCGGCCCGTCGATTCCGGCCGTCATCATCGGTTTATCTGGCACGCCGCAGGCGGGGGATGATTTGGTCGTGGTCGAAGACGAGCGCAAAGCGCGTGAAATCGCCATGTTCCGCGCGGGTAAATTCCGCGATACCCGTTTGGCCAGCCAGCAGTCCACCAAGTTGGAAAATCTGTTCGAGCAGATGAAAGAAGGCGAAGTGGCCACGCTCAATGTGTTGGTCAAGGCCGATGTTCAAGGCTCTGCCGAAGCCATCCGCGACAGCCTGCACAAGCTTTCTACCGATGAGGTGAAGGTCAATGTGCTGATGAGTGCGGTGGGCGGGATTACCGAATCCGATGTGAATTTGGCCGCGACCTCCAACGCCGTCATGATCGGGTTCAATGTGCGGGCAGAGGCTTCGGCGCGCAAATTGGCGCAGGCGCAAAACATCGAAATTCGTTACTACAGCATCATTTACGAAATGATCGACGATGTGAAACATGCGATGTCCGGCCTGCTTGGCACGGAAACCCAAGAGAAAATCGTCGGTTTGGTCGAAGTGCGCGATGTCTTCCGTTCGCCGAAATTCGGCGCAATTGCTGGCTCGATGGTCACTGAAGGCGTCATTCGTCGCGGCAACCCGATCCGCGTTCTGCGCGACAATGTGGTGATCTACGAGGGCGAACTCGAATCGCTGCGCCGCTTCAAAGACGATGTGCAGGAAGTGCGCGCCGGCTTTGATTGCGGGATTGGCGTGAAAAACTACAACGATGTGCGCGTTGGCGATGTGATCGAAGTCTTCGAGCGCGTTGAAGTGCAACGCACGCTCGCCTAATCGCCGGGGTATCGTTCATGGCGCAGGGTTATGGCCGTCACCAGCGGGTGGCGGAGCAAATTCAACGCGAAATTGCCGAATTGCTGCGCGACGGCGTGCGGCAGGCCAATGTCAGCCTGCTCACCGTGACCGATTGCGAAGTGACCCGCGATTTGGGTTATGCCAAGGTGTTTTACAGCGTGCTCAGCGCCGCAGAACGGGAGCGGGCGCAAGCCTGGCTGGATTCCTCGGCGGGCTTTTTGCGCACGGAATTGTCCCATCGGATGCGCTTACGCAGCGTGCCGAAACTGAGCTTCCATTTTGATGAATCCATCGAACGCGGCATGCAAATGGATGCGCTGATTTCGGCGGTGCGTCGGCAGGAGTCGGGTGGCGCGCATGAAGCCAGCGAGTCCTCGGATGCGGGCGATGGCGGAGGTGGCGAATGAGCCGTCATCGTCGGGGCGTTGAGGTCAATGGGATTCTGCTGCTCGATAAGCCCTTGGGCTTGAGCTCCAACCAGGCTTTGCAGCGGGTCAAACGCTTGTTCAATGCGGCCAAGGCCGGTCATACCGGCAGTTTGGATCCGGCGGCGACGGGCATGCTGCCGCTGTGTTTTGGCCACGCCACCAAAGTGTCCGGCTTATTGCTCGATGCCGATAAGGTCTATCGCGTGACCGGTCGCTTGGGTGTTCGTACCGAGACGGGCGACCGCGAAGGGGCGGTGATCGAAGAGCGCCCGGTGCCGCCGTTGACCGAGGCCGAGTTGGACGCAGTGGTGGCCAAATTTCGTGGGTTGGTGGAGCAAATTCCGCCGATGTATTCCGCGCTGAAGGTCGATGGCAAGCGCCTGTACGATTTGGCGCGGGCGGGCGAAGTGGTCGAGCGCAAACCGCGTCCGATCCATTTTTATCGCGTTGATTTACTGCGCTTTGATGGGGGATCGTTCGATTTGCTCGTGCATTCCAGCAAGGGCGCGTACATCCGCACCTTAATCGAAGACATTGGCGCGGCGATTGGCTGCGGTGCGGTGGTTGAAGCCCTGCGCCGTGTCGGGGTGGGGCATTGGCTCGCGCCGGAGGCCGCCGGTGTGATTCCGGAGCTGGCGAGTGAGCGGCTTTGGACACTCGATGAATTAATGGCGCTGGCCGATTCGGGCGAGGAAAACGCCCTCGATCGTGCTATTCTGCCGACCGATTCGGCGCTGGCCGGTTATCCAGTGGTTTCGTTGGATGCGGACAGCGCCTATCACATTCGCCACGGTCATCCCGTGTTTGTGGCCAAGGCGCCGCAATCGGGTTGGTTCCGTTTATATGATCCGACACACCGCTTCCTGGGAATGGGGGAGTGCTTGGATGATGGGCGAGTGGCGCCGCGTCGATTATTCGCGGCGCTTTAAGACTGGGGTTCCGGTCAACCATCGAGGCGGGCGTGGACGGCTCAATTCTGATGGATTTTTTATTATTTTTTCCCAGGTGTTTGGAGAAAATCCATGTCTTTGACAACTGAAACCAAGGCTCAAATTCTGGCCGACTACAGCCGTGGCACCAACGATACCGGTTCACCGGAAGTGCAAGTTGCCCTGTTGACCAACCGCATCGTGCATTTGACCGAGCATTTTGCTTCCCACAAGAAGGATCACCATTCTCGTCGTGGCCTGCTCAAGCTCGTTAACCAACGCCGTAAACTGTTGGATTATCTCAAATCTAAAGATGTTTCTCGGTACCAGCAGCTGATTGGCCGTTTGGGTCTGCGCAAGTAATGCGCCTCCGGGGAATGGCGAATGCCTTACCCCGGTCGGTTGAGCGAATAAATCCCGGTCTCGTGCCGGGATTGTCATTTATGAATACCCCCGAGCATCCCCCCGTGATGTTCACAATGCCGAATTGAGGAAATCCCGTGACCGCAGTAACAGAGCGCTTTGACTATGGAAGTTGGCCCGTCAGTTTGACGACGGGAGAAATCGCCCGGCAGGCGAGTGGTGCCGTGATGGTGCAGATGGGCGATACCGTGGTGTTGGTCACGGCGGTGGTGGCGGCTCAGCCGGAGGCGGGTCAGGATTTTTTACCGCTCACGATTGAGTATCAAGAGAAGTTTTATGCGGCGGGGCGGATTCCCGGCGGGTTTTTGAAGCGCGAAGGTCGCTCGACAGAAAGCGAAACTTTGATCGCCCGCTTGATTGATCGCCCGCTGCGGCCACTGTTTGCCGAGGGCTTTGTCAACGAGGTTCAGGTCATTGCGCAGGTGTTGTCGCTCGATCCCGAGGTCGAGGCGGATGTGCCGGCGATGATCGGTGCGTCGGCTGCGCTGTCATTGGCGGGTTTGCCGTTCTCGGTCGCGCTGGGCGCCGCGCGGGTGGGGTATATTGACGATCAATTCGTGTTGAACCCCGCGCGTTCGGCCATGGCGCAATCGCGCTTGGATTTGGTGGTCGCGGGCACGGCGGATGCGGTGTTGATGGTGGAATCCGAAGCGGCCATGTTGCCCGAAGCGGTGATGCTCGATGCGGTGATGTTCGGCCATCAGGCTGCCCGCACGGCGGTGGCGGCGATTGAGCGTTTGGCGCGGGCGGCGTCGCGCCCGACGATGGCGTGGTCGGCACCGTTGCCGAACACCGGGCTGGCGCAGCACCTGCGCGCCCAATGGGGCGAGGCGGTCACGGCGGCCTACCAAACGGCGGATAAGCAACAGCGGTACGAGCGTCTATCGGCTTTGCGTGCCGAGGCGGTGGCTGCGGCGACGGCGGATGATTCCGCCTTGTCGGCCAAAGCCGTGATGGCGCTGTTCGAGCAGATGGAATCGCGCATCGTGCGTGACCGTGTACTGGATGGCGTGCCGCGTATTGATGGCCGCGATACCCAAACCGTGCGCCCAATCAGCATTCGCACCGGCGTTCTGCCGCGCGCCCACGGTTCCGCCCTGTTCACGCGCGGCGAAACCCAAGCGCTGGTGGTCACCACTTTGGGTTCTGCCCGTGATGCGCAGTTAATTGATGCTGTGGCGGGGGAATATAAAGATAACTTCATCTTCCATTACAACTTTCCGCCGTTCAGCGTGGGCGAGATTGGCCGGTTTGGTGCGCCCAAACGCCGAGAAATCGGCCACGGCAATTTGGCGCGGCGCGGCGTGAAAGCCGTGTTGCCGAAGCCGGAAGATTCGCCCTACACCTTGCGGATTGTGTCGGAAATTACCGAATCCAATGGTTCCAGCTCGATGGCCAGCGTTTGCGGGGCTTCGTTGGCGATGATGGATGCCGGGGTGGCAGTGCAAGCACCGGTCGCCGGTATTGCGATGGGGTTGATTAAAGAAGGCGAGCGCTTCGTGGTTTTGACCGACATTCTCGGCGATGAAGATCATCTGGGCGATATGGATTTCAAGGTGGCCGGTACGGCGGACGGCGTCACGGCGCTGCAAATGGACATCAAAATCAATGGCATTACCCGAGAAATCATGCAACAAGCCTTGGCGCAAGCGCGCACCGGGCGGCTGCATATTTTGTCTTTGATGCAGGCGGCGATGCCGGCGCCGCGCGCGTCGGTGGCGGCGAATGCGCCGCAGTTCGTCCGCTTTAAGATCAATCCGGAAAAAATCCGCGAAGTGATCGGCAAAGGCGGCTCGACGATTCAGGGCATTACCCGCGAAACCGGCACCCAAGTCGATATCAACGATGAAGGCAATGTCACGATCACCGCGCCCTCTACCGAAGCGGGCGCCGAGGCGCGTCGGCGGATCGAGGCGATTGCGATTGACCCGGAAGTGGGCACGATCTACGAAGGCAAGGTCGTGCGTATTGTCGATTTTGGCGCGTTCGTGAACATTCTGCCGGGGCGGGATGGATTGGTTCATATCTCGCAAATCAGCGATGAGCGGATTGAGCGCGTCTCGGATGTGCTGCACGAAGGCGATACGGTGCGGGTTCTGCTGTTGGAGCTCGATAAGCAAGGCCGGATGCGCTTGACCATGAAGGGGCTGCCGGACTGATCGCCGCGTGCTCGCATGACGCGGGGCTTTGGGCTATCGTATCAACCAACCGAATTTCTTACGGATGACGCACATGCAAGCCACACCGGGACTGATTCAGCACATTCGTTTGGCGCGGCAACCGATCGTTGATCGGGAGCTGGTGACCATGGGGTATGAGCTGCTGTACCGCGCGCAGGATGCCGATCAGGTCGCGCGCATCAGCAATTCCAATCAGGCGACGGCCTCGGTTGTGGTCAACGCGCTGACGGAAATCGGCTTGGATATGCTGGTCGGCACCCAGCAAGCCTTCGTGAATGTGCCGGTTAAACTGCTGTTCAATGAAGTATTGAAGGGGTTTTCTTCGCGCCAACTCGTGCTCGAAATTCTGGAAACCGTGGAATGCACCGAGGCCACGGCCGAGGCGATGAATTCGCTCAAAGCGTCGGGGTTCCGGTTGGCACTGGATGATTTCCCGGCGGACGACCTGAGCCGCCCCTGCGTCGGTGCGGCCCACTATGTCAAATTGGATGTGCTGGCGGAAGGCGCTGAAAAAATCGCGCAAACCGTCGCCAAAGCGCACGCCGCCGGTTTGAAGGTAGTGGCGGAAAAAGTGGAAGAGTGGTCGGACTTCGAGCTGCTCAAAGCGGCGGGTGTCGATTTCTTCCAAGGGCATTTTTATGCCCGGCCAGAAATGATCGTGCGGCAATCCATTCGCGCCAACAAAGCGCATTTGCTGAGTTTGTTGATTCTGTTGCAAGACGAAAATGTGGCGATGGATGCCGTCACCGAAAAAATCAATACCGACCTCGCGCTGACCTACCGCCTGCTGCGTTTGGTGAATTCGGCGGCGATCGGCATGCGCCGCAAGGTGGAATCCGTTGCCGACGCCGTGCGAATGTTGGGGTTGAACACCATTCGCAGCATGGTCTATCTTTCCGCCCTGAGTGGCGTGGACGGCAAACCCCCCGCACTGATCAAAACCGCGATGATCCGCGCCCGTTTGGCCGAATTGCTGTCGAAAAAAACCGGCTTGGGCAATCCCTCGTCCGCATTCATGGTCGGGCTGTTCTCAACGCTCGATGCGTTTTACGACCAGCCCATCCGGCAGATCGTCAGCGAATTGCCGCTGGCCGACAGCATCGCCACCGCCTTAATCAGCCGCGAAGGCATTCTGGGCGAAATCCTTGAATATGTGATTTTCTACGAACGGGGCGTGTGGCTGGATGGCGATGAAATCACCGAACAGCTCAACACCGTGGCACCGCAACTGTATGTCGAAGCCGTCAACTGGGCGGAGCAGATGAATTGACCGAATTTTGAACTGCACGCGATGGCGGAATGCATAAAAAACCGGCAAAACTGCCGGTTTTTTTCTAAACCAGAACGGGGCGCGCCCCCGATTCTCAGTACCGCCCGCAGCCCTGATTGATGTATTGCAGCATTTGTTGGTGCTGCTGACTCATCCGGCGGGTAATTTCGCGGATGCTGTACACAATCGCGCGCATCACTTTGTACACGATGATCGGGTGGTCGATCAGCATGGCTTCGAACTGTGCCCGTTCGATGGTCAATACCGTCGCATCGCCCACCGCGCGCAGGGTGGCGCTGTGCGGGGCGCCGTCGAGAAAACCCGATTCCCCCGCCAATTCGCCCGGCGCCAGCAGATGAACGGTATCGCTGAAGCCCCGCCCGGTATCGCGGCTGACCGCAAAGCGGCCGTCCATTACGACAAATAACGCATCGCTGCGCGTACCTTGCGCAAACAACAGTTGGCCGTTGGGGATCGACTTGGTGCCACAAATGCCGGCCAGAACTTGGCATTGCTCCGGGGTCAGTTCTCGCCCGAGGATGGTATTTTGCAGATCGTGGCCTTCGATGGTCATGCGTGCGTCCCGTAGAAATAAACCGTAAAAACCGAGTGATTGTGCGTCATCAGCGACTGCGCAGGCAAGCGGGGCGGGTGATTTATTGAAAATTTCCCAGCCTCTTGCCTGCTGTTTGACCCCCAAGGAAAGATGCCGTGGAAAGAGAGAAAGCCAGAAGGCTTGACAGAGAAAAAATCTCCTCGTATCTTGGGAACATTCATACCGGTTGGTATGTTCCTGGGTTTGGGGATGTTCCTGGGGTTAGGATTTTCATGGGGGCGAAATGATTCAAACAACAGCATCGGAACCCGCCGCCGCTGCGATCAGCGATACCCGCGCGGTACTGCTGCATGCGGCCGCCAAAGAAATCCACCAACACGGATTTAAGGCGGCGAGTATCGCCACGATTTTACAAGATACCGGGCTGACCAAAGGCGCGCTGTATCACCATTTCCCGTCTAAGCAGCAATTGGGTTTGGCGGTGGTGGATGAAGTGATCGCCACGGATTTGGCGGCGCGCATGTTGGATCCTCTGCGTCGTTCGGTCGATGGGTTGGATGTGTTGCTGGCGTATATGGATTGGCGCATCACGGCGATGACGGATGCCGATGTGCGGTTGGGCTGTCCGCTGAACAATCTGGTGCAAGAAATGAGTCATGAAGACCCGGAATTTCGGGCACGGCTTGATCACATTTTGCAGGACTGGCAGGCCGCCATCGCGCAGGTTTTACGCGAGGGGCAGCAGCAAGGGCGAATTCTGTCCACCGTCGATGTGGATGCCTCGGCGTTGTTCATTGTGTCCGCTTGGGAAGGCTGCTGGGGCATGGCGAAAATCCGCCAATCTGCCGAGACTTTTCGCCTGTGCATGGCGCAGTTGAAATTGTATGTGTTGGGCTTAATGCCGCGCTGAGTGTGTATGGGCACGACCTTCTGGCCGTGTGTTTTTTTGGTGAGATACATACCAATCGGTTGGTATGTTCAAGAGAGATGAATCATGACACTGATCGCAACCGTCAAGCCGGAAGAAGCTACCGGCCAAGTCGCAGAGATTTACTCACAAATTGCTGAGCGTATGGGCAGAGTCCCCGCAGCGATGCAAGTGCTGAGTTTAAGCCCGCCCTTGCTCGCCGCGCGTTGGGCGCAAGCGAACTATTACGCATCCAACCCGAGACTATCCGGGGCGTTGTTGGCCACCGTTCGACTGTTGGTGTCTGAGGTGAATGATTGCGCTTATTGCGTGGAGTACAACGCGGCGTTATTGGTGAATCATTTTGGGCAAACCATGGCTCAAATTGAGGCGACCCGCGCCAATCCGGCGAAAGCGCCTTTGCCCCCGCGAGAAGTGGCCTTGCTTGTGTTTGTGATGAAGGCGCATGCGACCCCCCATCACATCGGGCAGGAAGACATGGCCGCCCTGCACGCGCTGGATTGGTCCGATCAAGATGTCCTGGATGTGGTTGTGCATGCTGCGACGAATCGGGCTGTCGATATGTTGCTCAATGTGTTTCAGGTCGAGCGTGATTTTTGACAGGATGTTGAAAAAAGACTTCCCTGTCGTTTTTTCAACCCCATCGTTCCGGTACACGCCCGTAACGATGGGCGAAAATCAAGCACTGACGATGCTTAATTTTCGGGCAAGCCATCCTTGGCTTGCTGCAACAGGCTGTTGAAACCATTTTTCAACAGCCTGTTAACGCGCCGCCTGATGATCTCGTCCCCATAATTTTCTAAGGAACCGTGATGCGCGCCACCGGTATTTATGTTTTGTTGTTGTTTTCCACGGTTTTTTGGGGGCTGAATTTTGTGTTGGCCGGCTTTGTGCTGGTCGATTTTTCCCCGCAGTGGTCGGCGGCCTGGCGTTTTGGGGGGGCTGCGCTGATCTTGCTGGCCTGGGTGGCGTGGATGCGGGTGCCGGGGTTATGGGGCTTGCTCAAAACGCATGCTTGGCGATATTTGCTGCTGGGGTTGATTGGCATCAGCGGTTTTAATTTGCTGTTTTTCGAGGCCATGCGCACGGCCTCGGCGGATACGGCGGCGCTGATTATGGCCACCAACCCGCTATTGACGACTTTTCTGGCTTGGATGGTGTTGGGGGAGCATCCGGGTTGGCAACGCTTGGTGGCGCTGCCCGTGGCTTTGCTGGGGGTGTTGGTGGTTATCACCGAAGGGCATTTGGAGCGGATTTTTTCTTTGTCTTTGGTGCCCGGCGATGCGTTGATGTTGGCGGCGGATGTGTTTTGGGCTTTTTACAATGTGCTGGCGCGGTTGCTCATGCCGAAAACGGTGTCCGCGCCCGTCAACACGGCGTTTGTGGTGTCGGCTGGTGCCTTGGTGTTGTTGCTGGTGGCGGGGTTGAGTTCTCCGGTTCCGGTCGAAATTTCCCCGACGGCCGCTTGGGCGATGCTGGTCATGGTCGTGCTGGGCACGGTGCTGGCGTATTTATTCTGGAATGCGGGGATTGCCGCTTTGGGCGCCGGGCGAACGGCATTGTTTATGAATTTGGTGCCGGTTTTCGCCATGATTTCGGCCATGCTGTTCGGGCAGATGCCCACGGCGGGGCAGTGGCTGGGCGGCGCGATTGTGTTTGTCGGGCTGTTTATCAGCGTATTGCCGAATCGGCGGCGACTGCCCATGCCCGCTTGATGGCGTTGCGGGTCAGGTTGGGCGTTGGGGGAATAACGGGGGGTCAAAAATCGTCGTCGATTTCGCGCTTCACCCGTTGGCTTTCGAGCAGATCATCCAGTCGGCGGCGGGCGTCCTTGTTTTCCACGGGTTTGCTTTTTTCTGCGCGCGGCGTGGGGGTTTCTTCGTGCGACTCTTCCCAGTGATCGTCGAGGTCATTGAGTTCGGGTTCGTTGCTCATCGGTGCGTCATCCGGCAGTAAATTTTGGCAGCCTTATACCGTGTTTTTTTTCAAATGAAAAGCCCCTCGCGGTCGGGCGAGGGGCTTGGGCTACGGCCTACGGTCGGCAGTTATTGGGATTCTTCTTCTTCCTCGAAGATTTCGTCGATTTCTTCGAGCCGTTCTAAATCAATAAATCCTTCGAGTTCGTCCGCAAATACCATGGCGGTATCGACCCAAACCATGGGGCGCACTTCAGTCACGGGGTCGCCTTCATGCTCGGTTTGAACCAAGGCGAAGCAGGTGAGGGGTTCGTACCCCACGCTGGTGCCTTCGTCATCGCTGAGTAGGGCGTACCAATCGTTGGCGGGCATGATGTGCAGGATTTTCGAGTTCATGGGCGGCGCTCCATTCGGGGGATTAAGACGCGCTCATGCTGACAGCGGTTGATGACGCGGTGATGGCAACTGCGCAGGCGGTTGAACCATGCTTTCAACCGCCTGTTAAAGCAAGCCAAG
>DYMR01000202.1 GCA_020721485.1 Halothiobacillus neapolitanus
GACGGCTCGCGCCGGATTTATATCTCGGGCTGATGGGGCTGACGGCGGAAGGCGCGCTCCGCGCTGTGCCGGCGCTGACCGACGAGCCGGTGGTTCACATGCGCCGCTTTGAACAAACCGCGCGGCTCGACCAGTACGCCGCCCGCCACGGCCTCAGCGATGCGCAGGTCGATGGCATGGCGCGCCAAATCGAACGCTTTCATGCCGAAGCCGCCGTCGCGCCGCAAGACAGCCAGTTCGGCACGCCGCAGACCGTGTATTTCCCGATCAATCAAAACTTCGAACAAATTCGCGGCTTTGCCATCAGTGCCGACGATGCTGCCCTGATCGACCAGATCGAAACCGCTTCCCGCGCGGCGTTCGAGCAGCTCAACCCCTTGATCGCCCGACGAAAACAGCAGGGATTCGTGCGCGAAGGCCACGGCGACATGCACCTGGGCAACATGGCCTTGATCGACGGTGCCGTCGTGATTTTCGATGCGATTGAATTCAATGCCGATTTTCGCTGGAGCGACACCGCGAACGACCTCGCCTTCCTCTGGATGGACTTGACCGATCGCGGCTTGCTGGGCGCGGCGCGGCGCTTGGTCAACGGCTATCTCGAAGCCAGCGGCGATTACGAAGCGCTCAGCCTGCTCAAATTTTATGGCGCCTACCGCGCAATGGTGCGCGCCAAAATCGCCCTGTTTGAACTGCGCCCCGATCTCACCGCCGACGAAACCGCCCGCCAATGGGCGACCTTCCGCCGCTATGCCGCGCTCGCGGTGCAATTTCTTACCCCCGGCGCGGCCTCGCTGTGGCTTACCGTCGGGTTTTCCGGTTCCGGCAAATCGCTTGCGGCGATGGAACTCGTCACCGCCTTGGGCGCCGTGCGCGTGCGTTCGGATGCAGAGCGGCAGCGGCGTTATGTCGAACGCATGAACCGCTACAGCGCCGATGCCAGCGCCGCCGTGTATGCCGAATTGCGCCGGATTGCGGACATTGGGCTGGCGGCGGGCTGGCCGATGGTGCTCGATGCCACCTTCTTGAAAACCGCCCAGCGCGCCCCGTTCTGGGCGCTGGCGGCTGAACAGGGCGTTCCGGCGCATCTGCTGTTCATCGAATGCGATGCCCCGACCCTGCGCCGCTATCTGGCCGAACGCGCGGCGGCGGCGAACGACATTTCCGAAGCCGATGAAACCGTGCTCGCCGCCCAGCTTCAACAACTGGAAGCCCTCAGCGCCGACGAACGCGCCCACAGCTTCCGCCTGCGTTGCGATGCGCCGTTCGCCGGGCAAGTGGCCGATGTCCTCCATTCCCTGCCAAACGGTTGACGGAAAAAGTGCCGACTTTTTGACATAAAAAAAGCGGGCGGGTAGTCTGCCGAGCATCCGGCTCGATGTACTGCCCGGATGGAATGCCGCTGGGATGCCCCTAATGAATGCCCATTCACCCTTTCCCTCAAGGCGAGCGAAGTGAATCTCCCCCACTTGAGGTGGGCGAAGCGACCCATCCCCCTTGAGGTGAGCGGAGTGAATCTCCCTCCCCCTTGAGGGGGCGAAGCGACCCATCCCCCTTGAGGTGGGCGGGGTGAATCTCCCTCCCCCTTGAGGGGGGAGGGTTGGGGTGGGGGTGAACAGTCCCTGCCAAAAGCTGAAGCAGCGGCTCTGCACCTACATCGACCGGAATTTTCCTCCTCCGCACAGGAATTCGGCATGAGTGATACCGCCCCCCGCATCTGGCTGCACGCCGATGCCGCCACCCTCGACGCACTCACCCCCGGCCTCACCCTGCTTGGCGTGACCGTAGTGACCGAGCCAGAGCCGGGTGTCATCGCCTTATTTAGCGATGCCTTGCCCGCGAATTTGCCCACGGGATTACCTTGGGTTGCGCTGGGCGATGCCGATCACGCCCTCACGGCCAGCATCGCCCCGTTTGCCAGCCTGCCCCAGCCCTGTCCGTTGCCCGCGCTGCAATCCGTCGTGGGGCGGCTCATCGCCCGCGCCCGTGCGCAAGCCCTAGTCGAAGCCGGACGCGGCTTGGTGGGGCACAGCCCACCGATTGCCGCATTGCGCGCGCAAATCGCCCAAGTGGCGCCGACCGAAGCCACCGTCCTGATACTGGGCGAATCCGGCACCGGCAAAGAAGTCGTCGCGCGGATGATTCACCACCTCTCCGACCGCCAACACGCCCCGTTCGTGCCCATCAACTGCGGCGCCATACCCGCCGAATTACTCGAATCCGAACTGTTCGGCCATGAAAAGGGCGCGTTCACCGGCGCGCTCACCGCCAAACCGGGTCGGTTCGAACTCGCCTCCGGCGGCACCCTGTTCCTGGATGAAATCGGCGACATGCCGTTACCGATGCAAGTGAAAATCCTGCGCGTTCTGCAAGAACGCAGCTTCGAGCGCGTGGGCGGGCGGCAAACCCTGCACGCCGATGTGCGCATCGTCGCCGCCACCCACCGCGACCTAGAAGCCGCGATCATCGCCGGCGGCTTCCGCGAAGACCTGTACTACCGCCTGAATGTTTTTCCGCTCGAAACCCTGCCGCTGCGCAGCCTCGCGGCCGACATTCCCGCCATCGTCCACGCACTCGTTCAGCGCTTTCGCCTCGCCGGTCGGCCGATGGCGCACTTCTCCGAACAGGCGCTCGCGGCGCTCTCCGTCCTGCCTTGGCCGGGCAATGTGCGCGAACTGGCCAACCTCGTCGAACGGCTCGGCATCCTGCATCCCGATCAAACCGTCGGCGTGGCCGAACTGCCCGAAAAGCTGCGCGCCCACCTGCCCGCCGAATGGACACCGCCGGTTGCGCCCGTCGTGGCAGCGAGCCACACACCGCCGGAAGCCGAATCCGATCTTGACCTCGACCGCGATCTTGACCGCGATCTGGACCCCAGAGCCATCTTCGCCGCCACGCAAGCCGCCGATCGGGTTGAGGCCGCCGAGCCATCCGGTGGCTGGCAACTGCCGACCGACCGCACCGCGCTGGACGCCTGCACCATCGACCTGCCCGACGAAGGCTTCGACCTAAAAACCCAGCTCGAAGCCATCGAACAGCGCTGGATCGAAACTGCACTTGCCGCCAACGCCGGCATCGTCGCCCAAGCCGCGCGGCAACTCGGCGTGCGCCGCACCACCTTGGTCGAAAAAATGCGCAAATATCAAATGAACCTCTGAAGCCTCGCGCCCCACCCGCTCCTTGAGGAGGGCGGTGCGGGGTGAATAATCCAGCGAGTACTCAGGAATACACCCTCACCCTTGAGGGGGCGGCGGGGTGGGGTGAATAATCCAGCGAGTACTCAGGAATACACCCTCCCCTTTGAGGGGGCGGCGGGGTGGGGTGAATAATCCAGCGAGTACTCAGGAATACACCCTCCCCTTTGAGGGGGCGGCGGGGTGGGGTGAATAATCCAGCGAGTACTCAGGAATACACCC
>DYMR01000203.1 GCA_020721485.1 Halothiobacillus neapolitanus
CGGGCAAAAAAAAGCCCCGGATCATTCGGGGCAATGGTTCATCCTTGAGGAGCCATTCGTTCAGAGTGGGGGTCGCGGAAAAAGTTCGCTAGGCGATGCAAAATCCGGTGAAATTTCTCTGTGAATTTTTTGCTGCCCCAATCAGCGGGTTGAATGGGCAGCGTGGGCGGGTCAGTTGTTGAGTTGAATGGCGAGGAACAGCGGTTGGCCGTCGCGCAACAGGCGAATGGCGATCGGGCGATCTTTCGGGGCGCTGTCGAGGGCTTTTTTCAGTTCATCCAGGTTTTGCATTGGGACGCGGTTCACTTCGAGCAGTACATCGCCCGCCGTCAGCGCGGAGGCAAACGGGGAATCGCTCTTCACGCCATCCACTTTGACGCCATATTTCACGCCGAGCTGTTGCAGATCGTCGGCGCTGAGCGCGGACACTTTCAGCCCCATTTTTTCGATGGCGGCGCGGCTGCCTTCGCTCGCTTCCTCGGCTTGCTTGTCGAGTTTTTCGATGGTGACGGTCATTTCATGCTCGGTGCCATCGCGCAGGACGGTGAGGGTGGCGGGTTTGCCGATGGGCGACATGCCGACCAAAATCGGCAGTTCGCCCGAGCGTTTGACTTCTTTGCCATTGAATTTGGTGATGATGTCGCCCGATTTCAGCCCGGCTTTGGCCGCCGGGGTGTTGGGCTGAACTTGCGCGACCAAAGCCCCTCGGGTGTTGTTCAGGCCGAAGGATTTGGCGAGCTCATCCGTGACCGGCTGAATCAGGACGCCGAGATAGCCTCGGGTGACATGGCCGGTGGCCTTGATTTGATCGACCACATTCATCGCGACATTGATCGGGATGGCAAACGAGATGCCCATGTAGCCGCCGGATTTGGTGTAAATCTGCGAGTTGATGCCGATGACTTTGCCGTTGGCGTCGATCAAGGGGCCGCCGGAGTTGCCGGGGTTGACCGGGGCATCGGTTTGGATGAACGGCACATAGCTTTCATCCGGCAGATCGCGGCCAATGGCGGAGACAATGCCGTGGGTGGCGGTGTGGTCGAGGCCGAACGGTTCGCCAATCGCCAGCACCCATTCGCCGACTTGCACCTTGTCGGAATCGCCGATCGGGGCGACCGGCAGGTTCTTCGCGTCGATTTTCAGCAGGGCGATGTCGGTGCGTTTGTCTTTGCCGATGACCTTGGCCGGATATTCTTGTTGATCCGGCAGGCGCACGGTGATTTTGTCGGCATCGGCCACCACATGCGCATTGGTGAGAATGTAGCCATCCGGCGAGAGGATGAAGCCCGAACCGAGCGAGCGGATCGGCTCATTGTTCTGTTGCTGCGGCATTTGTTGGAAAAAGTGCCGGAACATGTCGCCGGTGGGGCCCGGCGGGAAAGTCGGCATATTGCTGCTGTCGAACTGGGCGGTTTGCTTGGGTTTGGAAATGGTGCTGATGTTCACGACCCAGGGGCTGGACTGCTTGACCAGTTGCACATAGTCGGGCATCACGGTGTCGGCGAATGAGGGCAGCGGGGCGAGTGTCAGCAGCGGCGCGGCAATCAAGGCGGCGGCCAGCAGACGAGTGGGGGCTTTAGCGGCGGTGCGAACAGACTGCGCCAAAAGAGAAGTACGCATAATAACCTCGCAATGTGTGTCGATCAGGTAGGCAACGGAGGCGATTGTCGCCGTTTGTGCAGTGTCGCCACTGCCCGCTGCTGAAAATTCAGACGATGGAACGGGCGATAAGTTCAGCGGCGCGCAAGGGTATTTTGCGGGCGCGGCGGGTTTTCGTGGTGGTTTGGCGTGACGGGATGGCGCGCCACCAATAAAAAAACCCGCACAGGGCGGGTTTGTTCTGGCGGCCCCTTCCTTGGGGCGGGGCGGTGCCGCGTTAGACGCGCTCGCCGTGTTGGTTGATGTCCAAACCTTCGCCTTCTTGCTCTTCGGTCACACGCAGGCCGATGGTCATTTTCAGCGCCATCAGGATGATGAAGGTGACGACCGCATCGTAGATGATGGTGAAGCCGACGCCTTTCACTTGGATCAGGAACTGCGCCAGGATGCTGCCGTTCGCATTGGCCGATACACCCACACCACCGAACGCAGCGGCAGAGAAGATACCGGTCAGCAGCGCGCCGACGATACCGCCGACGGCATGCACGCCGAAGGCATCCAGTGAGTCGTCATAGCCCAGAGCGCGTTTGAGGTACACGGAGGCGAGGAACGGGATCACACCGGCAGCAACGCCGATCACGAAGGCACCGATCGGGCCGACGAAGCCAGAGGCCGGGGTGATGGCGACCAAGCCAGCCACCGCGCCAGAGGCCATGCCGAGCAGGGTCGGTTTGCCGCGCATGATCCATTCAATCAGCATCCAAGACAGGGCAGCAACGGCGGTGGCGATTTGCGTCACGGCCATGGCCATGCCGGCGGCTTGGTTGGCAGCCGCCGCAGAACCTGCGTTGAAGCCGAACCAGCCCACCCACAGCAAAGAAGCACCGGCCATGGTGTACACGAGGTTCACCGGCGGCATGGCTTCTGAGCCGTAGCCTTTGCGTTTGCCGAGCATCAGCGCAGCCACCAAGCCAGCGACACCGGCGTTGATGTGCACCACGGTGCCGCCGGCAAAGTCTTGCACGCCGTCACCCATCAGCCAGCCGCCGCCCCACACCATGTGCGCGATTGGGGAGTAGACCAGCACCGACCACAGACCCATAAAGATCAGTAGGGCGGAGAACTTCATCCGTTCCACCACGGCGCCGATGATGAGCGCGGGGGTGATGATGGCGAAGGTCATTTGGAAGGTCATGAACACCGATTCCGGAATGGTGCCGGTTTGGCTGGTGAAGCCCATGCCTTCTAGGAACAGTGCGCTCAAATCGCCGACATAAGCGCCGGTGCCTTTGAAGGCGAGGGAGTAGCCGACGATCGCCCAGATCACGCTGATGAGCGCGGTCACGGCGAAGGTGGCGGCGGCCACGGAGAGCAGGTTTTTACGGCGAACCATGCCGCCGTAGAACAGGGCAACGCCGGGGATGGTCATCATCAACACGAGGGCGGTTGAAGTCAGCATCCACGCGGTATCGCCCGAGTTCAGGGCGGGCGGCGGCGGGGTGGCATCAGCGAAGGCGGCGGTAGAGGCCAGCAGCCCCATTAATCCAGCCAGACTGGCCCAGGTTTTTTGCGTACGCGAAATCATGGCGGGGCTCCTCAGAGTGCTTCCGGACCGGTTTCACCGGTACGGATTCGGATGGCTTCTTCCACCGGCGCGACAAAAATTTTGCCGTCACCGATTTTGCCGGTGCTGGCGGCGCGGGTGATGGCGTCGATCACCGCGTCAACCGCTGCGTCATCGACCACCAGTTCCAATTTGACCTTGGGCAGAAAATCGACCACATATTCCGCGCCGCGATACAGCTCGGTATGGC